>NZ_JABUZD010000023.1:0-42797 GCF_014897875.1 Halomonas sp. 3A7M | reverse complement strand
CGCTCTGCGGTTACTGCCGCCGAAGCCACCATCACGCGTATCGATGCAGACATCACCGACAGTCAGTTGGTTGCGCCTCGTGCAGGGCGCGTACAATTCCGTATTGCCCAGCCTGGCGAGGTACTTCCAGGTGGAGGGCGAGTGCTGAACCTGGTCGATCTTAGCGACGTACACATGACGTTCTTCTTACCTGCCGAACAAGCAGGTCGTGTAGCGCTGGGCAGCGAGGCACGTATCATCCTGGATGCGGCACCTGACCTAGTCATACCGGCACGCATCTCGTTTGTCGCCAGCACGGCACAATTTACGCCTAAGACGGTAGAGACCGCTTCGGAACGACAAAAATTAATGTTCCGAGTGAAAGCACAGATTGATCGAGACCTTCTACAACGTCATCTTGAGCAAGTTAAAACCGGTGTCCCTGGGGAAGCCTGGGTTAAGCTTGACCCCGACGCAGAGTGGCCTGCTGAGTTGGCTGTTCGGGTACCACAATGATAGCAACACCGCCCTCATCACCTACGCCAGCGGTAGTAATACTATCAGCCATCCAGCTGCACTATGGTAAGCAGGTTGCCCTGGCGGGCATCGATCTAGAAATCCCTGCGGGCAGCATGGTTGGGCTGATAGGGCCTGATGGCGTTGGAAAATCCAGCCTGTTAGCGCTTATTGCGGGGGCACGCGCGATCCAAGAAGGGCAAGTGGAAGTGCTCGGCGGCAATATGGCCAACAAGCGTCATCGCGACACTATCTGCCCGCGCATTGCCTATATGCCCCAAGGGTTGGGCAAGAACCTCTACCCGACGCTTTCAGTAGAGGAAAACCTACAGTTCTTTGCCCGCCTCTTCGGCCATGAGCATGCCGAACGACGTCGCCGAATCGACGATTTAACCCGTAGTACGGGGCTGCACAGATTCCTTGGCCGCCCAGCAGGCAAACTTTCCGGCGGTATGAAGCAGAAGCTGGGGTTATGCTGCGCGCTGATCCATGACCCCGATTTATTGATCCTCGACGAACCAACCACCGGCGTCGATCCATTGGCCCGCGCCCAGTTCTGGGAGTTGATCGCACGTATACGTCGCCAACGACCACAGATGAGCGTGGTGGTCGCGACCGCTTACATGGATGAAGCCCAGCGCTTCGACTGGCTAGTGGCCATGGACGACGGCAAAATTCTGGCTACCGGAACGCCAGCGACATTGCTAGAGCGTACTGCCAGTAACTCCCTGGAAGCTGCCTTTATCGCCCTGCTACCGGAAGAGAAAAAACGCGACTACGCACCAGTGCATATTCCGCCGTTGGCACAAGATGACGATGAAGTCGCCATTGAGGCTAAGGGCCTCACCATGCGCTTTGGCGATTTTGTCGCCGTCGACCACGTCAGCTTTCGGATCCGGCGTGGCGAGATTTTCGGCTTTCTTGGCTCCAATGGTTGTGGCAAATCAACCACCATGAAGATGCTTACCGGTCTGTTGCCGGCCAGTGAAGGCCAGGCGTGGCTGTTCGGCAAACAGGTGGATACCCGCGATATCGACACCCGCCGCCGTGTGGGCTACATGTCCCAGGCGTTCTCACTGTATGGCGAACTAACCGTTGAGCAAAACCTAATCTTACACGCCCGCCTTTTCCAGGTCCCTCAAGCGGAGATAGCCACCCGCGTGGATGAGATGGTGAAACGCTTCGACCTACAAGAGGTACGCGGCAGCCTGCCGGAAAGTTTGCCACTCGGCATCCGTCAGCGTCTTTCCCTGGCGGTGGCGATGGTCCACAAGCCCGAACTACTCATCCTGGATGAGCCGACTTCTGGGGTTGATCCCGTTGCCCGCGACAACTTCTGGCGGCTGATGATTGAGCTAGCGCGCCGTGACCGGGTGACCATTTTCATTTCTACCCATTTCATGAATGAAGCCGAGCGCTGTGATCGCATGTCGATGATGCACGCCGGTCAAGTGCTCGATAGCGACACGCCTGCGGCACTGGTGAAAAAACGTGGAGCAGCGACTCTGGAAGAGGCGTTCATCGGCTATTTGACCGAAGCAGGCGCCGACGAACAGGACCAGGAAGCACCCGAGGCAACGCCCAACTCAGTGACCACGACACCGCCCACCCTGCCTCATAACGGCGTAAAACACAGCGCTTTTAGTCTCCAGCGTCTACTTAGCTACACTTGGCGAGAATCGCTGGAGCTTCGTCGCGACCCGGTGCGCGGCACCCTTGCCCTGCTTGGCTCACTCATCCTGATGTTGGTCATTGGCTACGGCATCAGCCTGGACGTGGAGGATCTCAGCTATGCCATCCTTGACCGCGACCAGACGACCCTGAGCAATAGCTATGCGATGAATCTGTCTGGCTCCCGCTACTTTATCGAGCAACCGCCATTGATTGATTACGCAGATATGGACAAGCGCATGCGCAGTGGCAAGCTCACCCTGGCCATTGAAATCCCTCCTGGCTTTGGCCGTGATGTGAAGCGAGGAAGCCAGGTTGAAATCGGCGCCTGGATTGATGGTGCGATGCCCCAGCGTGCTGAAACCGCACGCGGCTACGTGCAGGGTATCCATCGACAGTGGCTACTCGAGCAAGCAGGGCAAGCCGCGACTAATGTCACTGCCCCCGCTGCTAATGTCGAAACCCGCTTTCGCTACAATCCTGATGTTCAGAGCCTGCCAGCCATGGTGCCAGCAGTCATCCCTCTTCTATTAATGATGCTACCGGCGATGCTGACCGCGCTGGCCGTCGTGCGGGAAAAAGAACTCGGGTCGATCATCAACCTCTACGTCACGCCTGTCACTCGTAGCGAATTCCTAGTCGGCAAGCAGTTGCCTTATATCGCTCTCGCTATCATCAATTTTCTGCTAATGGCATTACTCGCGGTCACGCTATTTGATGTGCCCATCAAAGGCAGCTTCCTGACGCTGCTGTTAGCAGTAGTGATCTACAGCATTATCGCAACGGGCATGGGACTGCTCGCCTCGACGTTGACGCGCAGCCAAATAGCAGCGATGTTCTTCGCCATCATCGGCACGTTGATTCCCGCCGTGCAATTCTCAGGAATGATCGATCCGGTCAGCTCACTAGAAGGCGTGGGGCGTTTCATTGGCACCATCTACCCCACCTCCTACATGTTAACCATCACGCGCGGTGTATTTAGCAAAGCGCTGGGGCTTGGCGACCTCTATACCCTGTTTGTCCCACTGTTGATCGCAGTTCCAACGATCATGGGACTGTCTATTTTCCTGTTAAAAAACCAGGAGCGCTGAGATGCATAGTGTCTTGACTATCTACCGGCTGGGCGTCAAGGAACTATGGAGCCTGATCCGCGACCCGATTATGCTAATTCTGATCGCTTACGTGTGCAGTATCTCGGTCTACACCAAGGCGACCGCGTTGCCCGAAAGTCTCCACATGGCTCCCATCGCCATCGTTGATGAAGATAACTCGCCGCTATCATCTCGTATTATCACGGCGTTCTATCCCCCCCAATTCGCTATCCCAGACAAGATCTCACTTCGTGAGATTGACCCTGGGCTAGATGCAGGCCAGTACACTTTCGTCCTCAACATACCACCCGATTTTCAGCGCAACGTACTGGCTGGTCACGCCCCTCAGATTCAACTCAATATCGATGCCACACGCATGAGCCAAGCGTTTACTGGCAATGGCTATATCCAGCAAATCGTCATGGACGAGATCAACGCGTTTACTCAACGTTACCGCAACTCTAGCGCCCCACCCGTCGACCTAGTACTACGAGCGCGCTTCAATCCTGGGCTCGAAAAAGCTTGGTTCGGATCGCTGATGTCCATCATCGATAACATTACCATGCTCTCTATCATTCTCACTGGCGCAGCGCTGATACGCGAACGAGAGCACGGTACCATTGAGCATCTACTGGCAATGCCAGTCACCCCGGCAGAAATTATGCTGGCCAAGGTCTGGTCAATGGGTCTAGTGGTTCTGGTCTCCGCACTGCTTTCGCTCTATTTAGTTGTTAGCTGGGCCTTACAGGTACCCATAGCAGGCTCAGTGACACTGTTCGCTGTGGGGGCAGCGCTCCACCTCTTCGCGACCACCTCTATGGGCATCTTTCTCGCCACCCTTGCACGCAACATGCCACAATTTGGCATGCTAATGGTGCTGGTACTGCTGCCCCTGCAACTGCTATCCGGGGGTACGACACCACGCGAAAGCATGCCGGAAATTGTCCAGCACATCATGCTGCTCGCACCAACCACTCACTTCGTCGAACTGGGTCAGGCAATCCTTTATCGAGGTGCGGGGATAAACGTAGTATGGCCTCAGTTTCTGCTGCTGCTGTTGATCGGTAGCGTTCTATTCGCTTTTTCTTTATCGCGTTTTCGCAAGGCCATCGGCCAGATGGCATGAGTCATGAACTCTGGCACCGAATCATCAAGTTAATGGTCTGCGGCGGAGCAACACCACATCCGCTGCGGGAAATTCCACCACCATGCCCCAACGTTCGGCTATCCAACAAAACGTCGCTTCGCTGAAAAAACTCACATGCGTCGGGTCGTTTATATAGTGCCAGCGGGCAAATGCTGCTGGGGTACTGACACGCTTTGTCATGACCCCAAGATAGCCCCCAGGGACTATTTTCTCGACCAGTTGACTAAGCTCTTCGCCTGGCCTCGCGAGATGCTCTAACACCTCGGTGGCCGTAATAAAGTCATACTGGCGGTTTAGTACTTCAACGTCAGGGGCGTAAAAAATATCGTAAACCGCCATCGCAAACCCCACCTCCTCAAACATCGCCGACAGCGTAGGCCCTGGGCCACAGCCAAAGTCTAGCCCTTGGGAATCTTGTGGTAGCTTAGCCACTAACGGAGCAAATAAACGCCCCAAAAAACGCCGATATCCCGTATCATGCGGCGAATTCTGATGCTGGTCGTATTCTGCCTTTTCTTGATGCGCATCTAAATGCTGCTCGGCAGGCACAAACACCAAGGCGCACGTGGCACACTGGTAGTAATCGCGGCGACGGTCTTGGTGATAAAGCGCCGGTTCAGGCGTATAGCATAGCGGGCAGCGTCGCATCATCGTATTCTCATGTTTTACGTTTGTTTTAAGGAAAGTGGCATGCTCTCAGGTTTTGACCATCTTGTAGTTACGGTGACTGATATGGGTCGCGCCGTGGATTTTTACTCCCGTGTGCTGGGGTTAGACGTGCGCTACCGAGACGCACAGCGGGTAGATCTTATGCTAGGCGACACGGCACTGCGCCTGCATCAAACCGACACTGATATTGCGCCTGTTTCTGCCACCCCTACCCCAGGCAGCCTGGATTTATGCCTGCGCTGCCAACTGCCGCTGGATGAGTTCAAACAGCACTTAGATGCACTTGCTATTGACGTAGAGCTTGGCCCAGTTGCTCGCCAAGGCGCTAATGGTCCAATTGAGTCGATTTACTTACGCGACCCAGACGGTAATTTGCTGGAAATTTGCCGACCTGCTACCCGCTAATGATAAGCCGCGCCAGCCGCGCTATCATAGTGAGCTTTAACGGCGTCCTCGGGGACGCCTCATGGCGAATAGCAAAAAGGATCGGTTATGCGCGACGATGCCAACAAAGCACCTTTAGAAGGTGAAGTAATTAACGACAGTACGTCTTCAGAACAGCCGGATACCACCATGGCGATGGTGATTTACGCGCTTTATTTGGCAAGCTTTTTGGTAGGGTTTACCTCGCTGGTCGGCATCGTTATCGCCTATGTCTATCGTGGTAAAGGACCTGAATGGCTAGATGAGCACTACCGTTACCAGATCCGTACGTTTTGGATTGGGCTGCTCTACGGCAGCATCGCCACGTTGCTAACGTTTATTCTGATTGGCATCCCCATGCTATTGGCGTTGGCCGTATGGTTTATTGTTCGCTGTGTGAAAGGCTTTAAGGGTCTGCAGGAGAAGCGTGCGCCAACCAACGTTGATAGCTGGTTCCTGTAATTTATGACAGAGCAGTCACCGTCTAAAAAATCACGTTTCCAAGCACGTGCCATCATAGCCCTTTGGAAGCTCCTGGCGCGCTGGCCACTTGGCGTGCTATGGCGTATCGCCGTGCGGTTAGGTCCGCTGGTCTATCGCTTTAGCAAACGAGAGCGTCAGGTGACGGAAATCAATCTGGCAGTGGTTAACCCAGAAGCCACTGCCAGCCAGCGCAAAGCCCTTGCCATACAAAGCCTGCGCCACTCGGCGGCGACAATGCTGGAACTTGGCCATGCGTGGATGGCTGCGCCCGAAAAAGTAGCAGCCAGCATTTTGTCGGTTCATGGCCGAGATAAGCTAGACAGCGCCCGCGCCGATGGCCGCGGCGTCATTGTGCTTGCTCCGCACTTTGGTAACTGGGAGGTGCTTAATTTTTGGCTCTCCAGCCACTTCCCTTTTACCGCCATGTACGAACCCCCCAAAATTGCCGACCTTGAGCCTATTATTCGCCATGGCCGTGAGCGCATGGGAGCCAGCTTGGTACCCACCAACGCCAGAGGCGTCGCTGCCCTTCTCAAAGCGCTTAAGCGTAGCGAAGCTATTGGCATCTTACCGGATCAAGAACCGAACTGGGGTAGCGGTGTATTTGCCCCTTTTTATGGGCGCGATGCCTATACGGCAACGCTGCTACCGAAACTGGTCGCCCGCACTCAGGCAAGAGTAGTCACTGGCGTTGCCTTACGGGTGCCCGGCAAGGGGTTTGAAATTCATTTCCTTGACGCCGATGAGCAGGTTTACAGCGCCGATGATGTGGTCTCAGCCACTGGTGTTAATGCCAGCGTAGAAGCGTCAATTGCGCTTGACCCAACGCAGTATCAGTGGGAATACAAACGCTATCGCAAGGTCATAGAGCAACAGCAAGGGCTGGCAAACGCCAGAGAATTTCGGATTTACTAACGGGTAACGAGGTAATTTATGACCCAGCGTTATAGTCCCACTGAGGAAACGCGCCCACCCCAGATCATTTACGCGCTCTACTTAGCGGGTCTAGTAACAGCCAATATTACACTGTTGATTGGCGTTATAGTCGCTTACGTATATCGCAAAGAGGCCGCGCCGTGGTTGCAAGCGCACTACCGCTATTTGATCCGGACTTTTTGGATAGGCTGCCTCTACTTTATCGCCACCTTTACCCTTAGCTTGATGTTAGTAGGCACCTTGCTATGGCCACTATTAGCCGTGTGGCTTGGTGTGCGCTGTATTATTGGCTGGCTCGCAGTGCGCAAGGGAGAGCCGCCGGCTCGTCCTGGCAGTTGGCTCTGGTAACAACTAAGTATCGCCCCCCTCCAACCACGCCAGCATTTGCTGCAGCAAACTTCGCGACGGCGCTAGGCGCAGGAGCAACTGAGCAACTGAGCAACTGAGCAACTGAGCAACTGAGCAACTGCTAAGGATGACAGGCTAGGTCATGGTGTCGTCTCAGTCGTTGACCCAGAAGAAGTTAATGCTGGCGTGCCGAAATCTTGCTGTAACCAATGACGCAGCTGGCTCATTTTCGCGGCTTCCTCAGGGCTTTCCAGTGACGGCAGCATGCCATCAATAAAACCACGTACCTTGAAAGGTGCTAAGAGTCGGGGGTCACCGCTAATCACATGCACGGGCACCGCTGCACTGGCGTTGTCGCCGGTAATCAGCGGTGCCGCCTGATGATCTCCCAGTACAATCAATAGAGTGTTGTCATCAACCACTCGCTCGGCCCAACGCCCAGTGACCTTCACAGCGTAGTCTATCGACCAAGCGTAATGGTCGCGGATACGCTCAATATCCTGCCAAAGCACTTCTGGCGGATCACCGGCCTCCTCCCAAGGGGCAAAAATACGCCCATCGCCTATCATCGACCAGTCTTCGAAAACGGGTAAAATTGGTGTCCATGGCGCGTGGCTAGAGATAAGTGCAAGTTGCGCGAATACCGGCGCTTCGCCTAACAAATGTCGCTGGGTGTAATCCAGCGTGAACTGATCGGGCATTGTGACCCAGTTCAGCGCTGGCCCGGCATAGGGTAAATCTTTCGCTGCTGCAATCTCATCAAATCCGTAGGCCAGCCCTTCTGGCCAAGCCAACGTAATGGCTGGCATGACACTAAGCGTCCGCTGCCCAGTGCTACTAAAATCACTAATCAGCGTTGAATGACCGCTTTCCAGCATCAGCCGATACCATAGCTGATTATCAATCCAGCGACCGCTTAGCGCCGTGGCATGAGCAAGCCAAGACTGACCTCCCCGAATAGGCGCTTCTAGCAACCCCGAAACAGCGTGTAGATCGCGCTGACCCAAACGTTGCTGTATGTCATCTAGCGTAGGCAGTACGACACTGCTGTAGCGAGCATCATTAATGGCCGATACACCATAAGATTCAATAAACGTTAATAAGACATTGCGCCCCAACAAACCGGGTAATGGGCTAGGCTCTAACGGTGACGCCTGCAGCTGTTCGCTAAACGCCACTCTCGCCCGATGAGTCGCCACTACCTGTTCCCACTGGAAACGCGTGGTGTTAACAGCAGGCAGCGTTGATTTAGCGACCAATCGCTTGCCGTTAGCCTCGGAAACCGCGAAACCTGCTGCGGTGATCATCACGAGGATGGCTAGAGCACCTGAAGCACGCCTCACCGATAGAGGCTTAGCAGGCAGCAGCAATCGCAGCATCACCCATAAACTACCTAGCAGGGCCGCACTGCCCAACAACATCAGGAAAATTGCTGCCAGTTGACCTACATTACCTACTAGCAAATGGTAGATAGAGCGCACCAAAGGCACGTCCAGATAGAGATTAAGTGATCGCCCAAACGCGGTGTGTGTCGCGGCATCACCTAGGTTGGCTGCCGATACCAACGCCAGCCAACCTACCAACAAAATAGCCAACCAGCGACGTAAGCTACCAGGGCGAATAAGTAGCATTACAGGGGCTATAAGCCATGCTTCCCAAGCAATTAGAGGAGAGCCAATCTCACCGAAACGCCACCAAAGCGGCAATACCAGTAGAAAGTTGAGCGTTATACATGTGAGTAGAAGACGAATCATCAGCGCTTCAACAGCATAGCAATCACCTAAACATTACACGCTTAATGGAGTTTAAAGCTTGCACACGACCATAAAAATCATATACCAATAGGATCAATGGTATAACTTTTGTTGAAATATTTCATATACTGATTTTATGGTTACCATGTTGGCATGCAATCGAAAGGAACTCGCTCATGAGTGTTCGTACTGCAGCAAAATGGATGTTGTCATTCAACTGCTTGATCGCCTTTTCTGCGATTGCTAACGATGATGATGTTTTTGACCACGTTATTGAGCGTGCTAAAACCTTAGCCGATGCGCCTTACCAGCCCCCGCATGAGACGCTTCCCAGCGCTCTGACGTCGTTAAATTACGACCTGTATCGACAAATCCGTTTCAATCCCGAGCGAGCCTACTGGCGCGATGAAAGCCCTTTCAGTATGCAGCTATTTCATAGCGGATTTATATTTCAAACCCCCGTCACGATTAATGTGATCGACGATGGTGACGTTGAACCACTCTCTTTCTCGGCCGATGACTTTCAGTACGATGGCGATGCCAACCGTTTGTTAGAGCATGATTTAACGGGCAGCGGTCATGCCGGTTTTAGGCTGCACTATCCTATCAATAGTGATGATTATGCCGATGAATTTGCTGTTTTCCTTGGCGCAAGTTACTTCCGTTTAGTAGGACGCGACCAAGCCTACGGCCTTTCTACCCGTGGCCTTGCCATTGATACCGCATTAGCCAGTGGTGAAGAGTTTCCCGAATTTCGTGAATTCTGGCTCTACAAGCCTGATGAAGATTCTGACAGCATTACGCTACTCGCCCTCATGGATAGCCCATCGCTAAGCGGTGCCTACCGCATTACGTTAACGCCGGGCGAGAGCACCGAGGCAGATGTAGAAGCAACGCTGTTTGCACGTTCTGATATAGCAAAGCTAGGGGTTGCGCCGCTCACCAGCATGTTCACCTTTGGGGAAGCCGGCACCGAACGAGCTGATGACTTTCGTCCCCAGGTACATGATTCTGATGGTTTGCTAATCCACACGGGGGCCGACGAGTGGATTTGGCGGCCGTTGCAAAACCCCTCATCGCTTCGCGTATCAGCGTTTATGGACGACTCCCCTTCTGGGTTTGGTCTAATGCAGCGGGAGCGGGACTTTAACCGCTACCTAGACCTTGAAGCCCACTACCATCGCCGCCCCAGCCAGTGGGTCGAACCCCTTGCTGACTGGGGACCAGGGCATGTAGAACTCGTCGAAATTCCCACGCCAGATGAGACTCACGACAATATAGTGGCTTATTGGGTGGCCGAGGAGGCGCTCACTGCTGGCGAGTCTCGCCACCTTCACTATCGAACGTTTACGCTCAATGAACAGCCCGAGGCTAATTCACTGGGCAAGGTTGTGCGCACCCGCCATGGAAACGCAGCGGTTCCAGGCGAGGCCGACTCCCCCTCTGCTGATCAGCGCCAATTTATTGTCGACTTCCAGGGCGGCAAACTGGATGACCTGACATCAAGCGAGCCAATCGAGTTGGACATCAGCGTGCTCAATGGCGAGGTATTACTACCTCAAGTTAAAACACTACCCAACAACGGACAACGGGCCACTTTCCGACTGCCCCCCAGCAGCGAGCCTAGTGATATCCGGCTACGGCTGATGGTTGAAGGAGAGCCGATTACTGAAACCTGGAATTACGTGTGGTATCCCGATGCCTGATCTCCACGCGTTGCGGCCTTCGATGCCCTGGCTTAACGGTCGTAGAGCCTTCTTTGCTTTCACGGTGTTAGCCACCAGCATTGGTGGCTGTATCGCGATGGCGAAGGTCGTTGCCAACTTTGCCATTGGCTGGCAGCTCACCATGTTGATCCTATTTGCATTAACGTTTACTTGGATAGCGCTGGCTTTCTGGGGGGCACTATGTGGCTTTGTGCTTTGTGCGCTACGCCGCGATCCACTCAGCTTACGTCGCCAAGCCATTGAAAACCCCAATGCTAGCCTGTTAATCAGCCGCACCGCGCTAATAATGCCTATTTATGCAGAACCTCCCATCCCGACCATTGCAGGGCTAGAAGCAACGTGTCATTCACTTCTCCAGCAAGCAGAAGCGTATGGTGCAGGAACACCCAGTGCTATCAACAAATACTTTGAAGTGTTTGTATTGAGCGATACTCATGAGTCGGCCATGGCAGACATCGAAGCGGCCCATGTGGCTGCCTTGCAACAGCGCCTGGCCGGACAGATAGCCGTTCATTATCGGCGACGCCCTAATAATGATGGCCGCAAAGCAGGCAATATCGCAGAGTTTTGCCGCCGCTGGGGCCGCCGCTATGACTACTTGGTGGTGCTAGATGCCGACAGCCTAATGAGTGGCGCTACACTGCTGCACTTAGTCCACCGGATGCAGCGGCAACCCAGCGTAGGGCTTATTCAAACGGTGCCTATCCCTGTTGGCCAACGCACGCTATTTGGACGTTTTACCCAGCTAGCCTCAGCACTCTACAGCCCGATGCTGGCAACTGGCCAAAGCTTCTGGCAGGGCGATGCGGCGAATTACTGGGGCCACAATGCGATTATTCGCACTCGGGCCTTTATGGCCCATGCCGGGTTACCTATCCTTTCAGGTAAGCCACCGCTGGGAGGGGAGCTATTAAGCCACGATTTCGTCGAAGCGGCTCTCTTGAAACGGGGCGGCTGGCAGGTGTTACTGGATACCTCTGCGACCACCGCCGTATCTCGCCATAACCCTTACGCTAGCGCGTCACACAACAGCTTTGAAGCTATGCCGAGTAACATGCTCGACTTTGCCAAGCGTGATCGCCGCTGGCTACAGGGCAACCTGCAGCACTTACGCTTACTCACCGGCGCCGGTTTTCACCCGATTAGTCGGCTACACTTTTTATTCGGCGCGTTTGCCTACCTTTCTTCGCTTGTTTGGCTTGGGCTTCTGCTCTGCACCAGCCTGATGGTGGGTTATCAAGCCATTGAGACCACGTCAAACCCGCCTTTGCCTGAAGCCCTCTCTCTGAGTCTGTTAAGTGTAACGCTGGGTATGCTGATTGCGCCCAAGCTGTTGGGGCTATTACTAACGTTCTGGCAATGCCCCCATGCTTACGGCGGGCGACTCAAGCTTGTCACCAGCACACTCTTGGAAATTCTGTTTGCTGCATTGATTGCACCACTGATGATGGCGTGGCATAGCTTATTTATCATCAACGTGTTGATTGGCCGAGCCATTGACTGGCAAACCCAACACCGGGGAGAGCGTTCGCTAAGCTGGCGAGAAACATGGCACCACACTGGGTGGATGACGCTGTGTGGTATTGCTTGGGCAGGCACGATGATACTCTTTTCACCCTCTGCGTTTGGTTGGTTAACCCCCGCATGGCTGGGGCTGATTGGAGCCGCTCCACTGGTGAAATATTCTAGCAGTGCCACTTGGGGAGGCCTCGTTAGCCGCAAGTTCGGCTTACTGCAAACACCCAGTTCAGCACAACAACCACCACTTTTGGAGGAGTTTGCCGCGTTAGAAAGCCGCAGTCATCAATCCATTGCCACCTTAGCTCGCTCGTCGCTAACACTTGCTCTAGCGCCTCCCCAAGAACAGCCAGGCGATATGCCCTGCCAGTCGTTTCGCCATCACGTCCAGATAAAAACCGAGCATGCACCACCCACTAAGGAGCCCCACTAATGCCTTCTGCTTTTTTTCATCGGCTGCGCAGTGCCAGCGGTATGGTGCGTTCACTGTTTATTTACTGGCGGCCAGGAAGGCAAAGGGGTCTGAAACAGTTATATCGTCCGTTTATTCAACCGGGCGATATCGCTTTTGATATTGGCGCTCACTTAGGCGACCGTAGTGCCGCCTTCCACTCGCTAGGTGCTAAGGTAGTGGCATTAGAGCCACAGCCAGCACTGGCCAAATGGTTTAAACGGATACTTAATCAGCCTAACATCACGCTCTTACCACTGGCCGCTGGACCGCAACCCGGCTATGCGGATATCGCTATCAGTGTTAGCAATCCGACCCTCTCTACCCTAGCGACCGAATGGCGACATCAGGTGGGCGAACGAAACCCTGGCTTTCAGCACGTGCAATGGGAACAGCAGCTAAGCGTGGAAGTCACTACACTGGATCAACTGATCGCCACTTACGGCGAACCAAGCTTTATAAAAATTGATATTGAAGGGTTTGAAGCAGAAGTGCTGATGGGGCTTAACCACCCGGTAGCAGCGCTTTCAGTGGAATTTGTTGCGGGCGTGTTAGAGGTCAGCCATGCCTGCGTTGAACAGCTGTCACGTCTTGGCGACTACCGTTTCAATGCAATTGCCGGTGAGCAGCGCCACTTCCGCTGGGCAACCTGGCAATCCCCTGAAACCATTACCCAATGGCTTAACGATGGCGTTGACGGCTTAGCCTCTGGGGATCTCTACGCCTGCCGCGCCGACCATCCGCTGTTAAACGAAGCCGCATAACTCTTCAAAAAACGATTTTAAAACACGGCTTTTAAAACATAGCTTTCAAAACAAGAGAATCTGCATGATTTATCACTGGCAAACCCTCACCGCTCCCCAGCTCGCCTCGATTGCCGAAGGTGATCCAGTCGCAGTGATCACCTTGGGGGCCATTGAGCAACACGGCACTCACCTACCGCTGGGCACCGATCTGATCATTGGTGAAGGGTTACAAGCCGCCATGTTAGACATGATTGACCCAGCACTCGACGTGCTGTGTCTGCCAGCAATTGCCGTCGGTGCGAGCGACGAACACGCCAGCTTTGCTGGAACGCTTAGCCTGCCCGCTCCACTCGCCATCGCGACATTAGAGGCTTACGGCGAAAGCATTGCCCAGGCAGGGATAAAAAAGCTGGTGCTGATTAATAGCCACGGTGGCAATAAAGCCGTGATGGATCTTGCCGCGCTGACCCTACGCAAGCAGTTTGAAATGCGCGTGGTGAAAGCCACCTATACGCGGCTACCGCCGTTGGAAGGTGCTATCAATGCCGATGAGCTGCGCTATGGATTGCATGGCGGATTATTGGAAACCGCCATCATGCTGCATTTAGCGCCTGAGCTTGTGCAGCTCGACAGCTACCAACCTACCCCACCGGCAATGCCTAAAGGTGACGCCCTGGTCAGTCCAGAGGGTAGCGCCGCGTTTGCCTGGCTTGCCGAGGACCTGAGTAGGTTCGGCGTTGCCGGTGATGCAACGGGTGCTCATCAAGCATTGGGTGAACGGTTAGTCAGGCACTACGCCACTCAGTTGGCGCAGGTGGTGGCCGAAACCGCCCGCCTGCCACCGCTTATCACTGGTAAAACGCCAGATTAACGCCCACGACCTTCAAGCACTTCGTCTAAAAAATGCCCTGCCCGGTTGGCTTTGGCGCTTAGGTAGCGGTGATTGTGATCCGTCACACTACCGTAGAGCGCCTGACGTGAGACGACTTCAATACCCCCTTCACGCAGCGCTGCCATTTTTAGCGGGTTGTTGGTCAACAGCTGAACTTTATCGATCTCTAGCGCATTGAGCATATCCACCGCGACGGCGTACTGCCGCTCGTCGTCGCCAAACCCTAGCACTTGGTCGGCATCGACGGTGTCTAAACCGCCATCTTGCAAGGTGTAGGCGCGCAGCTTATTGGCTAAACCAATTCCCCGTCCCTCTTGTGCTAAATAAAGCAGTACGCCGCCACCCATCGCTTGAATATCGGCCACCGCATTACGTAACTGCTCGCCACAGTCACACCGCAGACTGCCGAACAGATCACCGGTGAGACAAGCCGAGTGCATACGCAAAGGAACCGCCCCAGGGATAGTAGCCAAATCGCCAATCACCACGGCCACATGCTCTCGCAGACCATCAGGTTCACGAAACAGTACGAAGCGGCTTTCAGGCGCATCTTCAAGGGGAATACGTGCTTCACTGACACGCTTTAGCATCCCCGGGGCACCGGCTAAACACGTCTCTGCATCGCGGGCATTCACTTCTAACAGCTCGCCTTTTGCTAACTGCTGAGCAATATTCTCGGCTGATGTCGCACTGACCTCTGCGCACAGCGCCGCCGGTATCAATAGCGCACGACGCATAAGTGCCACAGCGCCTCTCTCTCCCACGCCAGCAGGCTTCAGGCCGCTTAAAAGCGAATGAGCCTTCGACGCTTCATTGGACACAGCAAGGTGATGCAAATCACGCTCACTGATTTGCTCGGTGAGCGGTAAGCAGGCCGCATCCGCCTTAAGCGACATGCCCATTGCCTGCAAGCGATGACGCGTTAATACCAGCGCTGGCCGAGAGCCGGAGAGTTTCGCCAGTGAATCGACCGACACACTGCCTTCAAGAGCCTGTACCAACAGACGTTGCTCTCCGGTATTAATTACCACGGGCAATCCACGGCGAATATCGAAAATAGCGCGTTCAATGTGATACATGTAGGCCTCCAAGTTGCCGGTTGGGGCGGACAACGTTTGCTTGCGTCGGGCAACATGGCCCCGCATGATGAGTTGCTGTTTTTTGAGTGGAGATACCATGCCTGGCACCAATGAAGTGACGATCGATACCGACCAAGCGTGGGCATGGTTGCTGGACACTCAACAGGGCATCAAAAGTGACGCCACTATGACGCTTGATACCCATGGCGGTTGGCACTCTCCCCACGCAGTCACAAGCGCCGCTCAGGAGCTGTTGACGTGTTTGCTGCCACTGGTGCGTCATTCGAGCTGGGTGGTTGCCCAACTGGGGCAAAGCCTGGATGGGCGCATCGCTACGGAAAGCGGTCATTCCCACTACATCAATGGCGTTGAAAGCTTGGTGCATCTGCACCGGCTGCGAGCGCTGGCAGATGCCGTAGTGATTGGCGCAGGTACGGCGAGTGCTGATAATCCTCAACTCACCGTGCGCCATGTGGCGGGCAAACACCCCACCCGAGTGGTGATTGACCCACGAGGACGTGTGCCCGTTGATTTGGCGCTGTTCACCTCGTCTACCGCCCCCACGCTGCATCTCACCGGGCCAGAGGTAACGGTGGCGCCAACGGCCGCCGAACACTGCGTGCTGCCGTTGGATACCAACGGTCAGTTCCGTCCCACCGACGTTATTGCCCTGCTGGCAGATCGTGGTCTTACGCGGGTATTGGTAGAAGGCGGCGGCGTCACTGTTTCGCAGTTCATTGAAGCGAACGCGGTTGACCGCTTGCATTTGCTGGTTGCGCCGCTGCTGATCGGTTCCGGCCGACCTGGGCTGCAGATGACGCCCATCGATACCCTTGAGAATGCGTTGCGCCCGACGATGCGCTCTTTCCGCTGCGGGGACGACACGCTGTTCGACGTAGTGCTGAGCGGACGCACTGCCTGACGGAGAACCGGACGGCGGAGAACTGGATGGCGTCGCATGTGTCCGTGAAGCCAGCGCTGCCCAAATGCCTGGCAGGCTACCCATCAGCACTAACACACCATAAGCCAATGATATCGCCACACCTTGCGCCGAAGGCAAGCCAACAAACATCCAAATGCCTGCGGCGGCGCCTTCTCGCACCCCCCACCCGGCAATCGAAAGGGGTACCAGCATGGCAAGCAGCAACACTGGAGCCAACGCCAAAATATCTAAGGTCGCCAGCTCTATGCCGATTGCCCGAGCCGCGCAGACCATTACCAAGCCATAGCTAAGCACGATAGCAAGAGAAGAGATCAGTTGCCGTGGCCATACGTCGCGCTGCAGTAGCCCGCGACGCATATCCTGCCCTAATGCAGCGCACCAAGCGGGTAGCGTTACCGCCGAGCGCCGCAGCCAGACCATCAGCGTCACACCGGCCACCATCACGATAACCGCTACGCCCGCCACTACCATCAAGCCACTGAAGCCCAGCGCTGTTAGCCAGAGTGGTGACGTGAACAAGGCGATTAGTGTGTAAAGTGCAATCGCCAGCTGCCCAGAGGCACGCTCAATCACCACCGCACGCCAAGCACTTCCCTTCGAAGAAGACTGACGGGCATGGCGATGGGCACGACCCGCATCACCCAACACGCCGCCAGGCAACAACTGGTTAACCAACAACGCTAAGTAGTACTCCCGCAGTGCATAACGGTAGCGCAGCGGCACGTCGATTAAGCCTGCTGTCAACTGCCAGCGCCACGCGCTCAGCATCACTTGCAGCACACTGATCAACAGCGCCAGAGCCATCCAAGCCGGCGCAAAACGCTGCACTTCGGCCATCACCGCGTCTGGCTCTACCCACAGGGCAACAGCGGCCAGCAGCCCTAAGCTCACTAGCCCTTTTTGCACCCACGGGGTTCTCAGCCAGCGCCAGCGTCGCATGGGGTTAGCCCTCATCCGCTGGCAGCGCCAGCAAGTCGCGGTGGCCTACCCAAATACCGATCTCGCCTTTGGCTACCTGACCCAGGCGCTGATCACGCCAAAGAGCAATCCGTAACGCCGCCTCAGGAGCCTGTTCGTTAGCAGCGCTCGCCCATCCTTCAATCAACGCGCACATTAAGGGGTACTGCGCTGGCTTGCCCGCCGCCAAGCGCCATGGTGTTTCAGCCTCGTTAACACGATAACCGTGGCCAGCCATCGCTTTAGCTAGCGCACTGTGAGCAGCGCCGCCTAATGCACCGCCTAGGCCCTTATCCCGGCTCTGGTGTGCGTTGAACAGCTCACAGACCCAGCGATCGTCAAGGTCGTTCAGAGGTTGCTGCTGGGCATTGGTAAAGTACCATTCGCCGGTAATGCTTAGAGTGATAAGCAGCGCTTGGCGATGTTTAGCACACTGTGCAGCCAAGGCATCGATCCACTCTTGAGACACCAGATCAATCAGCGCAGATGCCGTCACTACGTCACAGTGCGTAAGAGCTGGGTGATCCAGCTGTTTAAGGGAGACGCAGTGGGTTTCGACCTGCAGTGGCTCACCTTTACCGGTGTTCAATTGGCTGGTTCGCGAGTAGGCTTCATTCAGTAAGGCCGGGTCATGATCAATCAGCATCCAGCGCTGGGCATGCTGCAAGCGAGGTGCAAGAAACTGGCTATTGCTGCCGCGTCCACAGCCTAAATCCGCTAGTGTGATTGGCGAGCAAGCTTCTGCTCTCCACTTATCTTCTGATAACCAGCTCGCTAACGCCTCGACCAACGCTTGGCTGCGCGAACTGGCATCGACGCTTTCACGCAGCGACAGCCAATCCGCGCTAAATTGGCTTCCTGGCAACAATGTCGAAGATTGCTGCAACGCCTGGGAAAACGCTTTTCCTGCAGTCTGCCAGTCGCCCAAGCGGTCACGTGCAGCGGCGGCGCCTGCGCGTAGCTCAGTGCGTAGTGCCTCATCCTGGCAGAAAGCCGCCAGCGCCCTCGACAGCGCCTCAACATCCCCCGGTGCTACGCTGATGCCAGCCCCTTTAGGTAAGGTATCCCGCAGTGCTCCGCCGGTGGTGGTAATAACCGGCAAGCCATGGGCTAGCGTTTCAGTTACCACCATGCCGTAGCCTTCGTACCAAGAAGGTAACACCAGTGCATGGGCATTTTGATAAGCGGCTTCCAGGGTCGCAGCATCACATTCGCCGTGAAGCGTTATCCAATCACCAAGCTGATGGTTGTCGATCAGTGTTTGAACGCGCTCCGTAAACGCAGCATCACGAGCACCGCCAAAGCAATCACATCGCCAGTGACCACGCTCAACATCCGCCAAGGCTTGAACCAAAATATCCTGTCCTTTACGCGGGGTCAGCGTTGCCACGCATAGCAGGCGGATAGGTTCGTTGGGTTGCGCCGCGGGGCTGACCGGAGCACGTTCAACGCCAGGTTCCACCACGCTGATAGGGGCACCAAATGGCAGCGCGTATTGCTCCGCCAGTGCTGTTACACGGCGTTCAGTAAAGCGACTGGTCACAATCACTCTATTCACATGCGCCAGCCCGAGCAGTTCGCAACGGTGAAAACGCTGCTGATCCAGCTCACTCAAGCCCTGCTCATCACCTAACGGATGATGCAGTAACGCAGTGATATCAAGGCGCTCAGCATGGTCAGCTACCACATCGGGCAATGCTCCCATGGCTAGGCCGTCAATAATCACTCGCGAACGATCCTGTAATACAGAAAGCGCACTGGCTAGCGCTTGAGCCGCCTCATCATCGGCATCAGGAAAACGCCCTGCCAACCCCACCACATTGATAGCCAGCCCACGCTTGCGCAGCGCAGCGACAATATGGGCGTCGTAAATATACCCGCCGGTACGCTGGTCTGGATCGCCAGCCACTATCAAGGTCAATGGCTGACTCATAGCGCTCCTTCATAACTTGCCCACGCCACATGAGATTCATGCAGTTTGATCTCCATATGCGTCAGCCCCTGAGCGGTGGCGCCCATTCTTCCTGCTTTGATGGCAGCCGCCAACTGGTCAAAAATCACCTTGGCCATAAATTCCGTGGTGGTGTTTTTACCGCTAAACTCGCTTACCTCATCAAGGTTGCGATAGTTGTAATCCGCCAGCACCTCTTTAACCGTTTCACTGGCCAAACCGATATCAATCACTAGACCATCCTGGTCAAGTTCAGGGCGCTGAAATACCACGTCCACGACATAGGTGGCACCGTGGGTGCGTTGGGCAGGGCCGAATATTTCCCCATTAAAACTGTGGGCAATCATGAAATGGTCACGAACGCATAAACGGTACATAGACACTCCTGTCGTGTTAAATAAGCC
This sequence comes from Halomonas sp. 3A7M, assembly GCF_014897875.1. Lineage (NCBI taxonomy): Bacteria > Pseudomonadati > Pseudomonadota > Gammaproteobacteria > Oceanospirillales > Halomonadaceae > Halomonas > Halomonas sp. 3A7M. The sequence continues at coordinate 23,112 of NZ_JABUZD010000023.1, read as the reverse complement.
ACATCGCCTAAGCGGGCAATGGATAACGAATTCGATGGCAAAGCGCTGTGCTATCAGGCCCAAACAGAGCAGGCGCCAGCGTTGGAAAATCGGCAAAGTCGCTCTCACCGCTGATCAGCGCATCTAATCGCGGGTCGGTGAGTAAGCGTAAAGCGAGCGCTAAACGGCGGCGATAATTCCAACGCGGCTGCAACTTGGCAGGCAGTTGTCCAACCTGGCTGGCGCGAAGCGTTAAACGCTGGGAGTGAAAAGCACCACCGAGTGGTAGCGACACATCGCCTTCGCCAAACCAGCTCATTTCAATCACCCGGCCTTCGTTGCCCAGCAAGCTCATGGCCAGCTTCAGTCCATCCGGCTGACCACTAGCATGGATCACGCAATCTTGGTCGCTGGGTGCCTGTCCTGGTGTACAGAAGGGAATCCCCAAATGCGTTGCCAACGCTTCTCGCTCGGGATTAATGTCGACCAGGCACACTTCTACACCTGGAATTTGCGCACACAGATACGCCACCAGTGCACCGACAACGCCAGCGCCCACCACACACACGCGCTCGCCAAGCATGGGGTTAGCATCCCACACGCCGTTAATGGCAGTTTCCATGTTGGCGGTTAGCACGGCACGGTGAGCAGGTACGTCATCGGGAAGCGCTAAAACAGCGTCGACAGGCACGACGTAGTAGTCCTGGTGCGGAAAAAGGCAAAAAACGGTTTTATTCAATAAATGATCTGGCCCCTGCTCCACATAACCAACGTTGCAGTAGCCGTATTTCACGGGCGTAGGAAACTCACCCGCTTGGAAGGGAGCGCGCATGCGCAAATATTCACTTTGCGGCACCCGTGCGTTAAACACCAGCGACTCAGTGCCACGGCTTACGCCACTATAAAGGGCACGAACCCGTACCTCATTGTCGTCGGGTGATGCTAGTGGCTCCTGCTTGAGCTCACCATGGGTAGGGTGGGTCACCCAAAAAGCCGTAGCGGTATCAGGCGGCAACATGACATTTCCTTATGGTTTAAGCGCTTCATCCCTCCATACAGCGTAGCCTAGAAAGCGAAGCGGCTGCTTAAGCCCTGGCTGCTTAACCCCTGTCAGCGCGAAGATGATTTGAAACAACTATATTCACATCATGGACAACCTTACCTTCTTATACAAGAATGGTACATAAGAAATAGTTTGCACACTTTAATTCAACCGCGGGCCAGTCAGCCGCTTTGCGAGTAAGCATGCCCTCTCTTTCCAACACCTCCAGTGTCTCTTTGCCCAAGCGTATTTACACCTTGGCGGAGATAGCCCTGGCCAGCCTATTACTCGCAGGCTTAGGATCGATGCTGCCGGGATTAGTCGCCAGCGCTGCAAACTGGTGGTTGGCAGCTGGCTTCTACGTCGTGATGGGCGTACTGGTGGTAAGTTTTTGGCCCCATGGCCCGCTCGGTTGGGCAAACCGGGTAACGCTTGGGCGCGGCGTACTCGTCGCCATCGTGGCAGGGGCACTGGCAGCGAATGCCTTTACTAACGCAATTTGGCTATGGCTAGCGGTGGCCGTCATCGCGCTATTACTGGACGGTGTGGATGGCTGGATTTCCAGGCGCACTAAAACCCACACCACGTTTGGCGCGCGCTTTGATATGGAGCTGGATGCAGTATTAATCCTGATACTCTGCATTGGCTTATTGCAGAGCGAACATCTAGGCGCTTGGGTACTACTGATTGGCGGCATGCGTTATTTATTTATCGCCGCTAGCTGGCCATTTGCGTGGCTAAAAGCACCGTTATTCGAAAGTTTTCGGCGTAAAGCAGTGTGCGTGTGGCAGGTTGTTGCATTGCTGCTAGCGTTAACGCCACTCACTTCTCCTTTCGCTGCAGGCCTGCTTGCTCTGAGCGCGTTAGTCTCACTCAGCTACTCATTTGGCTTCGATGTGTGGTGGCTGTACCGACAACACAAACATGACGCCCACTAGCAAAGTAAAGGTCACGGCATCATCTCGCTAAGCGTGTCCAATACGCCACTTTTGCCGAGCAAAAGTGGTGTGTTGGATTACTCTACTGCACTAAACCCTCTTGGTCAGAATTCGCATAAGTACGTTAGCAAGGCCCTCCTTCTAGCATCCCTTCTTGGCTGGCATCATTATTCAGCGGTCAAAGTAGAGAGGTGATGGCTGACAAGCGGGCGAGAGCCAGAGAGCTTACGCAGCGCCACATAGAATACCGGAGTGAGGAAAAGCCCAAACAGGGTGACCCCGACCATGCCGGCAAATACCGCCGTACCCAGCGCTGCCCGCACCTCGGCGCCCGCCCCGGTGGCAATGACCAACGGTAGAACAGCGGCGGTGAACGTGATCGAGGTCATAATAATAGGGCGCAGTCGCAGTCGGCAGGCTTCTAGGGCCGCGTCCACCACGCTTTTGCCCTGCAGTTCCAGCTCGCGGGCGAACTCCACAATCAGAATAGCGTTCTTACACGCCAAGCCAATTAGCACCACCAACCCTACCTGTACGAAAATATTGTTGTCGCCATCACCAAACCAGACGCCGATGAGCGCCGAGAGCATGCACATGGGTACAATCAGGATCACCGCTAAAGGCAATGTCCAGCTTTCGTAGAGAGCCGCCAGCACCAAAAACACCAACAGTATCGACAGTGGAAAGACCACCAGCGCAGCGCTCCCCTGGGTGGACTGCTGGTAGCTCAGGTCGGTCCATTCGAACGCCATGCCCGGTGGCAGCACCTCCATTGCCAAGGCGTTGATCGCATCCATTGCCTGGGCAGAAGAGAGCAACCTAGGATCAGCCTCCCCGGCTAAGTCCGCCGCCGGATAGCCGTTGTAGCGCAACACCGGGTCTGGCCCGAAGGTTTGCTTGATGTTTACCATGGTGCCAATAGGCACCATTTCGCCCTGGTCATTGCGGGCACGCAGGCGAGCAATGTCTTCCACGCTGGTCCGGTAAGGAGCGTCCGCTTGGGCAATTACCTGCCAAGTGCGGCCAAAGCGATTGAAGTCATTCACATAGGTCGAACCAAGATAGATCTGCAGAGTGTCGAAGAGCTCGGTTAGTGGCACTCCCTGGGCTTTAGCCCTCAGCCGATCGACCTCTGCATCTAACTGCGGCACATTAGATTGATAGCTGCTAATCGGGAACCCCATCCCTGGCGTTTGGGCGATAGCGCCCTGGAGCTGATTAACCGCTCCCTGCAGCGCTCCGTAACCCAGATTACCGCGATCCTCGATGAACATCTGGTAGCCCGACCCATTGCCAAGACCAAGAATTGGGGGCGGCATAAACGCAAACGCAAAGCCTTCTTTCAGGCCACCTATGCCCTGATTAATCCTGGCGTTTATCTCTGCGGCGGTGAGACTACGCTCGCCAAAGGGGCTAAGAGTGAGAAACACTACCCCTGTGTTGGAAGTGTTCGTGAACTGCAGCGCATTGAGACCAGGAAAGGCAATGGCGTGCTCAACACCGTCGGTCTCCATGGCAATATCTACCACCTCTTGAAGCATCTGGTCGGTTCTCTCCAGGGATGCCCCCTCTGGCAAAATAACGCCGGCAATCAGGTACAGCTTGTCCTGCACCGGAATAAAGCCGGGAGGCACCACCTTGAACATCAACCCGGTTCCGGTGAGTAATAGAGCGTAAACCATAAATACCGCCCCCCTCCGTTTTAGGGAGCGCGCCACGCCGCCCTGGTACTTTTCTGCGCTGGCGTTGAAGAAGCGATTGAAGGGCCGAAAAATCCAGCCGAATAGCCAATCGATTAGCCGGGTGAGTCGATCCTTAGGCGCATCGTGGGGTTTGAGCAGCATCGCCGCCAAAGCGGGCGACAGGGTTAAAGAGTTAATCGTGGAGATAACAGTAGAGATGGCTATCGTTACCGCAAACTGGCGGTAAAACTGCCCGGTCACCCCGGAAAGAAAGGCCATGGGTATAAACACCGCACACAGCACCAAGCCAATAGCAACGATCGGTCCAGAGACCTCCTTCATCGCCTGGTGAGCCGCGGCCTGGGGATTGAGCCCTTCGCCGATGTTACGCTCGACGTTCTCCACCACCACGATGGCGTCATCGACCACAATGCCGATGGCCAACACCAGCCCGAATAGGGTCAGCGTGTTGATCGAGTATCCCAGCAGATAGAGCGCCCCGAAGGTACCGATCACCGATACTGGCACCGCCAACAGCGGAATGATTGAGGCGCGCCAGGTTTGCAAAAAAAGAGTAACGACCAGTACTACCAGCAGCACGGCTTCCAGCAGGGTTTTGACGACTGCCTTGATCGAATCGCTAACAAAGATAGTGGTGTCGTAGACCGCCTCATACTCAACGCCGGTAGGGAACTGCGTGGCTAACTCATCCATGGTGGCCACCACCTGCTCGCGGATAGCTAGCGCATTGGCACCCGGTGCCTGGAAAATACCAATGGCGACCGCGTCATTGCCATCAAGCTGCGAACGCAGAGTATAGTCTCCAGCGCCCATCTCCAGCCGGGCCACATCCGACAACCTTAGAATGTCGCCACTGTCACCGCGTTTCAGCACGATGTCGCCAAACTCCTCCGCCGTCTCCAAGCGCCCACGGGCGTTGATTAGGGTCAGAAAATCACTCTCTCCGATGGGTTCAGCGCCCAACTGCCCGGCGGATACCTGGACATTTTGCTCGCGCATGGCAGCCACTACATCACTGGCGGTGAGACCACGCGCCGCCACCCGCTCGGGATCGAGCCAGGCACGCATGGCGTAGTCACCACCACCAAATATCTGGGCGTCCCCTACCCCTTCGAGCCGGGCAAGGCGGTCTCTGACATGCAGCCGCACATAGTTACGCAGATAGAGGGTGTCGTATTCGCCCCCGGGCGAGGTCAGGTGAACGACCATCAGGAAAGTGGGCGACTGCTTCTGGGTGGTCACGCCCTGGCGGCGCACGGCTTCCGGCAAACGCGCCTCGGCTTGACTTACCCGGTTCTGTACCCTGACGGCCGCCTCCTCCGCATCAGTACCAGGGCGAAAGGTGACGGTCATCTGCAGTACGCCATCAGAGCCTGCGACGGACTTGAAGTACATCAAGTCCTCGACACCATTGATGGCTTCCTCCAAAGGCGTCGCCACCGTCTCGGCGATCTCCTTCGGGTTGGCACCCGGATAGACCGTACGCACCACCACCGAGGGTGGCACCACATCCGGGTACTCGCTGATCGGCAGATTGGGGATGGAGATCAGCCCGATCGCCAGGATGATAATCGACAGCACCGCCGCAAAGATCGGTCGGTCGACAAAGAAACGGGAGAAATTCATGGCGGTTTACTCTTCCCTGGCAGCAAGGGTGGTGGGTGGGGCATCGACAGTCGAGGCGGCAACGGCGCTTTGCGGGCTCACTTCCATTCCAGGGAAGAACACTTTTTGCACACCGTTGACGATGATTCGATCACCGGGGCTAAGTCCTTCGGTGATCACCATCTGCTCCCCCATCTGACGACCGGTAGCTACTTGGCGACGCTCTGCCCGATTGTCACCAGCCACGACATAGACATAGCGACGATCTTGGTCGGTCAAAATTGCCTTACGTTCCACCAGCAGCGCCTGTTCCAAACTCGCTATCGGCATTTCAACCCGGGCAAACTCTCCCGGCCGGATACGGCCATCAGGGTTGGCCAACCGAGCACGGAACTGCAGTGTTCCCGTGCTGGGATTTAAACGGTTATCAATAAAGTCCAGCGTGCCACTGTATTGACGCTGTGGGTCGCCGCCCAACTCAATCTTCAGGCTGCTCTCTTCATCGGATAGCAGGGCTTGGCTGGCAAAAGCGGCCTGTTCGTCCGCTTCGAAGTAGACATGAATCGGGTCGATGGTAACGAGAGTCGTCAACAGGCTTTGGTCAGCGTTAGCCAAATTGCCTCGGGTCACCATTGCCCGACCGGCACGACCACTGACCGGCGCTGTAATGCGGGTGTACTCAAGGTTAAGCTCGGCGGTCTGCAGCGCTGCCTCAGCGGCATCGACCATGGCACGAGAAGTGCTCAGGGCCGATTGACGCTGGTCGTGTACCTCCTGTGAAATCGCCTGACGCCCCAGTAAGACCCGAGCACGCTCAGCTTCACTGCCCGCTTGAGCCTGCTGGCTCCTGGCCTGGGCTAGATCCGCCTGGGCGGCACTAACACGGGCTTGGTATGGGCGCGGATCAATCAGGAACAGTAGATCCCCCTGCTCCACAAGCTCTCCCTCTTCGAACGCCACCTCCTGGATATAGCCGCTGACGCGAGGTCTTAGTTCCACCGTTTCTGCGGCTTCTACTCGTCCTGTGAAGATCTCACTCAACACTACCGGTTGGGAAACCATACTCACCACCTCTACTTCTGGCGGCGGTGGTGGCGAAGCTGCCGCCTCCTCGCTCTTGGCCTCGCAGCCGGTAAGTAAAGCCATTACCAGTAGCAGCGGGATGATTCCCCGGCAACTCGTTGAGCGAGCACTTTGATCCAAACTTCCCATGATTACTTGCTCCAGTGACTATCGGAAACCGATATCAGCGTTGGTTATATAATTGCGTACCGCATTGGTGGTTAGCTTTTAACTAGTCGGTTGGGTAGCGTCAGATTCGACATCCACTTTGCAACCTCAAGTTAAGTTGAGGTCAATAGGTCAACGGTCGATTTTTTATCAAGGAGGCTGACAGGGGGGTTGCTAGCTCCTAATCAGAAGCTCTCTACGGTAGGGTCTTTAAGGACAATGGAGGTATCGGGTTCCTGCGGTAAGATTGCCTATTTCTGTCGTGAGGAGTGACAAGCTTCACTTGGCGAGGTATTTGGATCATCGCGCTGTTTCGGTTTTTTAGCATAATGACCGTTTTCTGACACGCGGCACGGATTGTCGGTTTCTACCCAGTGCTTGCCCGATCCTGCAAAAAAACTGAAAAAGCCTCCTATGCGCGCAGCGAAGGCATATACTGCAGGCTGTTAGGGAGGAGAGCCATTGACCGATACCGTGCCTGAGCAGACCACCTATTTCAGTGACAGCCTGCCGCAGCAATTAAGCAAAATTGTCCGTCGCTGGACGCCCTTGGAGGAGCTTCAGAATACGGCGATTCCCGAGGTGCAACTGATACGTGCTGACACCCCCACCACCTTTCACTGCGCCGTATATGAGCCGTGCCTATGCTTTGTCATTCAGGGCAGCAAGACGGTGCTATTGGGTGACAAGGAGATCGTCTACACCGGACCTAGCTACATGGGAAGCGCCATTCACCTACCGGTGGTAGGCAGAATTGACCATGCCACTCCGGAAACCCCCTACCTAGCAGTAAAAGTTTCGGTAGACCCTCAGGAGGTAGCAGGACTGATACTGGAACTGGGTGACAAAGCTCCGCCCGCGGGAAATGATACTATCTGCCCCGAGACAGACTGCGGATTAAAATCGGCTCCCATGGATACAGCTATGCTGGGTGCGCTCTATCGACTGTTAAGCCTGCTCGACTCACCGGAAGATATTCAGGTACTTTCGCCCCTAGCTAGGCGCGAGCTAATCTACCGGGCACTCATGGGTGCAATGGGGCCTCACATGCGTCGATTCGCCGCCTCTGACTCCCAAGCCAACCGGATTGCAAAGGTCATCTACGCCCTTAAAGAAAGCTACACGCAACCGTTCAAGATCAGTGAGCTGGCAGCCGCCGCCAACATGAGTGAATCGACGCTTTACCATAGCTTCCGACAAGTCACACGCATGTCGCCCCTGCAGTACCAGAAGAAACTACGCCTACACGAAGCCCGACGACTGATGCTGGCAGAAGGGCTGGAAGCGGCCACGGCCAGCTACCGGGTGGGTTATGAAAGCCCCTCCCACTTTAGCCGCGAATATAGCCGCATGTTTGGCGCGCCGCCCAGAGCCGACGTCATTCAGCTCAGAGGCGCTAGGGCAGCAACACAACCCGCCTAGTCACCGGCGCTATTGGACAGCGTATTATTATTGAGGAGGACTGTCGGCACATACGTCACGCCCAGCAAACGGCTCCGGAAAATAATCCACTAGGTGGCGTAATTTATCCGGGTTACGAACAACATAGAGCGCCTGGATACGACTATCCACGATGTCCAGCATCATGACCTGAGGCAGCCCATCTTGTTCGATAGTTAACCACCCTGGTAGCCCGTTGACGATCACAGGATTAACCCAACGAGGATGGGATCGCGTCGACTTACGCGCCAAGCCTGCAAAGAACCGACTGATTTTCTCGACTCCGATAATCAGACGTCGCGCAGCAATCCGCTGGCCCCCACCATCAGTATGCAGAGTGGCCCCTTCACTCAGCAAAGCCTGCAGTGCTGCAACATCGCCACTACGAGCTGCCTCAAAAAATTGCTCGGTCAGTTGGCCATGCTCACCAGCGTTAACCTGATAACGCGGACCAGCGGCCTGCACTCTTTTCCGAGCCCGGCTGGCGAGTTGCCGACAGCTTGCTTCACTGCGCCCCAAACTGACGGCTACCTGATTAAAACCCAGCCCGAAGACATCGTGCAGTAGGAACGCAGCCCGTTCCAGAGGCGATAGCCGCTCTAGCGCCAGCATCAAAGCGAAAGACACATCACTGGCCAACGCCTCGGGGTCTTCTGGGGCATCCAGCGCTTCCACTAAAGGCTCTGGTAACCAGGGACCAACATAAACCTCCCGTTGCCGGTGTGCGGTTCTAAGACGATCAAGACAAAGCCGACTAGTGACAGTCGTCAAATAAGCCCGCACATCTGATACCGAATGGTGGTCAACAGCGTGCCAACGTAGGTAAGCATCCTGTACGACATCTTCCGCTTCGCTCACTGACCCAAGCATGCGATAGGCGATACCGGTCAAATAACGGCGCCAGTGATTAAACTGGCACGCAGGCTGTTCAGCCATGGATCCTCGCTCCCGCTAGTCAAGAACGGCAGTCGCGTCCACTTCAAACAGCATGCCATCCAGCGCTAACCGCGGCACTGGAACAAGCGTCTGCGCTGGCAGTGAGTCGCCAAAGGTCTCCTTCACATAGTGGGTCATTACCTCCAACATGGAAGGATCATAATTGACGACATAGGTGTTAATACGAGTGACCTGCTGCGGGCTCGCATTCAACTCGTCTAACACAATCCTAAGATTGCGATAGGCCTGGGCCACTTGGTCAGTAAATGACGCTGACAGTATTCCCTGGGCATTTTCGCCCCCCTGACCGGCAATGTAGGCGACCCGGCTGCCGCCGCTGACAATCACCGCGTGGCTATATCCGTTAGGAGCAGGATCATAAAGTTCCGTGGGGTTGACGATAGCCGTTGTTACCCCGCCGGCGTAAGCAGTGTTCAGCATCATACTCATAGCGATAACTCCAAATTTAAAATGTTGGATGCAACAGGAATACATGACACGAACTCCTGAACGTTGATCAGCGGGCTATTTTCGCCTCATTAGGATGAACCGAACGAAAGCCTACACTGATCCGGTTCCAAACATTAATCGCACCAATCAGCAGCGTTAGGTCCACAAGCTCCTTCTCAGTAAAGCTCTCCAGGCCCTGCTCGTAATCCTTAGCTGGAGCACCAGTGTCAGGCAGCCGTGTTAAGGCTTCGGTCCAGGCCAACGCCGCCCTCTCCCGAGGTGTATAAAGAGTGGACTCGCGCCATGCAGACAACAGGTAGAGCCGCTCCTCGCTCTCCCCCGCGGCACGGGCATCACTGGTATGCATATGCAGGCAATAGGCACAGCCGTTGATCTGAGAGGCGCGTGTTTTAACCAGCATAGCCAGGCTAAACTCCAACCCACAATGACGCACGTACTCCTCTAGCTTCGTCATCGCGGCAATGCCTTCTGGGGAGGCTTTATAGGCATTCAGGCGTATTTCCATCGTTCTATTCCTCTGCAGTGAGTGGTGTGGAACCTTTCCACGGGAAGCTCTACAGAGGTAGACGGAATAGCCTCAGGGTTTGTGACATGGCGGGGATAATTTAAAAAACATTAGCCGTCCGGCGACGATCCTGCCCTTGCGCCCTTGTATGACTTGAGCCTGCTCAGTGCAATATTCGGAATATTTGAAAGCTTCCAGCATGCCGCTGCGCTACTGCGCTCGAAAGTGTTCCCTCAGTTATCGGCACCTTCTGGTTCTCACAAGGTACTGAAGAGAAGGTTCCACCGTCACACGATCTCTACTACACGTGCTTCACTCGGTGGGTGTCCAATAATCCGTTTGAACGCGCGACTGAATGAGGCTTCGGAGTCATAGCCAAGCCGGTTAGCGGCCACGGCGATGCGCATATTATCCCGCGCTATCCACTGTCGAGCCTGAAACATCTTTACCCGCGCCACATACTTGGCAGGAGTCACACCTAACATACGGCTGAACTTCTCGTTAAAGCTGGAACGCGAAGCCCCCATGACATGGGCTAGCTCAGCAACGGACCAATCGCGCTCCGGTTGCGTGTGGATGGCTGTCAGTACCTTGCCGAGCTGGGGACAACGCACGGCGGCAATCCAACCGCTGGAGTCGTCGCTGCTGGCACACTCAATCCAAGCACGAATAATACTGGCTGCCAGCACATCGGCCAAACGGGCAAGTATGCCGCAGGCACCGACCCGATCCAGGCTAATTTCTCGCTCCATTGCTTCCAGTAAGGCAGGTACCGATGGGTCGCGTTTAGCCAAATCGCTAGCGCGCATCATGTCAGGCATCATCGCGATCAGTGGATGTAGCGGGTCGAGATTGAAGTGCATGGCACCACAAAAAAGTACATTCGGTTCAATGTCGCCCTCTTTTGATTCACTGTTCACCAGATAAATATTCTCAGAGACCGGCCTACGCGCCAACGTAGCCTCATCCACTGCAGGCACGTCTTGCGAGCTGGCCATTACATGGGACGCTCCACGCGGAAAGAGCACCGCATCTCCAGGGTTGAGATATGTCCAGTCGGTTGTCTCGGTACGCAACCAGCACCCGCCTTGAGCTACAAAATGAAAATGTGCTGCTGTCTGGGCTGCGGTTGCGACGGCCCAAGGGGGGCGCAGCAGGCAGCGACCATACTCAACGCCCTCAAGGCGCAGGCCGAGCAGAATTTCAGTTAAGGTATCGCGCATATCAATGGGCTCTATTTGGACAAATAGTCATGCTTTTAGGTTTTTATATCATAGAAAAGCCAAAACCTTAACTCTACACTGCAGCTTCAACTACCACTTTAGTAGGCCTGCAATGAACGACACCACTTGCTCTGCCAACCCACAGTTACTGATAGCCACACCCACCGCTGAACCTGCCCAAGCCAATTGGATGGGTATTGTCAGCCTCGCGCTGGGGGTGTTTGGTTTGGTGACTGCTGAGTTTTTACCGGCTAGCTTGCTGACTGCCATGGCAGCAGATCTCAGTATCTCCGTTGGCGCCGCGGGCCAGGCGGTCACGGCTACCGCTGCGGTCGCTGCACTTGCCGCGCTAACAATCCCACTCCTGACGCGCAATTTTGATCGCAGGTTTGTGCTGCTTTTGTTAACGCTGTTACTCGTCATTTCCAACGCCCTTGCGGCCACAGCTAGTAGCTATTTTATTTTAATTATTGCTCGAGTATTGCTGGGAATTGCCTTGGGAGGGTTCTGGTCGATGTCCGCCGCGCTAGCAATGCGCATGGTGCCCGATAACCTGTTTGCACGCGCTATGTCTATTGTTCTGACAGGTGTGTCTGTCGCTACCGTTTGTGCAGCGCCTCTGGGCGCCTATATTGGTGGTCTCTGGGGGTGGCGCAGTGCGTTTATTGCCGCCGGTTGCCTTAGTCTGGTAACGCTCGTGGCTCAGCTTTTCGCCGTTCCCGCCATGCCGCCAAAAGACAACCCAAATCTGCGCACTCTCTTCCATCTGCTCAAACGCACGCAGGTTCGCGTTGTGCTACTAGCCGTGGTGCTGATGATTTCAGGTCATTTTGCCGGATTTACCTACATACGACCGCTCCTTGAAGAGGTGGCGCAACTATCCGTCAGTGCAATCTCTGCTGTACTGCTCGGCTTTGGTATTGGTGGCTTCTTTGGCAATTTCGCCGGTGCATTTATCGCTGAACGTAGCGAGCGCAACGCCATTATGTTTGGTGGGGCACTCATTATTGCGATCACCATTACGTTACTGTTCGCGGGTAGTTTAGCCAGCGTTACTGCTGTATCTATCGCACTGTGGGGGTTTGCTTTTGGCGCTTTTCCCATCGGATTTCAAACCTGGATAGTTCGTGCTGCGCCGGATCAGGTTGAAGCGGCAGGAGGCTTGATAGTTGCCGCCTTTCAGGTTGCTATCGCCAGTGGCGCCATAGGCGGCGGTATATTAGTGGATTACCTCGGCGCTTTAGGTGGGCCCTTACTAGCCCTGATCACTACCAGCCTGGGAACACTGCTTGTGCTGTCATTTGGGCCACGCTCAAAGAGCCAAGCCTGATAGCAAGAAAGCCGGGGGGCAGTGAAACTCCCCGGCTCTCCTTTGGGATAGACCACTCAGTAAAAACGTGGTGTCTCAAGCATTATATGCCCCTTGAAATTACCGCTACCTACCGCTTTAGCGCCGTTCTATATCGCACAGGAAACTCTCCAGAATGGCTCGGCTTTGGGCCAGTTTCGCCGCTTTCTGGTCAGCAAGACGAATTTGTTCGTGCAAGACATTGCGTAGTTCGTCACAGGGTTCGAAGACAGGCTCCTCGCCTCTCACACAGGGTAAGAACTGCTGGATAGTCGCAAGGGTCATGCCTGCCGAACCAAGCAGCTTGATCCGCTCAACAGTGCGGACCTCATCCGGAGCATAATCACGATACCCACTCGCGCTGCGCTTCGGCTTCAGCAAACCTGCCTCTTCATAGTAACGCAGCATGCGGATGCTCACGTCGGTACGTTTTGCTAATTCGCCTATTTTCATTTCCCCCTCTTGACCCTCACAGCACTGTAAGGGTTTAGGGTAGTGACTCCTCACTGCCAGTTCAATCAGGAGTCAATGTTATGTCTGCTAACGTCAGCAATGTTCAGGCCCATATCAATGGGCAGCCAGCCACTCTTTCAGAGCTGATACCCCTGGCCTTTGCCGGGTTTGCGCATTTCACAGCAATGCAGGTACGAGACCGCAAGGTTAAAGGGCTAGACCTGCACTTAGATCGCCTACGAAACGCTTCAATAGACTTTTTTGGCAGAGCGTTTCCCGATGAACAGCTCTTGTCCTACATCAGAACAGCCATTGATGAGGGTCCGAAAGACCAGTCACTAACAGTCACCATCTTTTCCCGTAATGGTGAGTTCACGGCGGCCAGTATGGATGGGGAGCTAGCAGTGCTCATCCGCACAGGTGCCCCCTCTCAAGGCCCCACAGGCCCGCTGAGGCTGGGTACGGTGGCACATGAAAGACCTTTGGCCGCCATAAAACATGTTGGTGAATCCGGCAAAACCTTCTATCTACATCAAGCCATACGCCAGGGCTTCGACGATGCAGCTTTTGTTGACAGCCACGGGCACCTGAGCGAAGCAACGATATGGAACCTTGTCTTTTGGGACGGCGAGGCGGTTATCTGGCCACAGGCCGAGATACTACAGGGCACCATGATGAGCATCATCCAGCGTCAACTGGATCGCCTTGGGATTCCCCAGCGTCATGAGGTCATTACCACCGAACGGCTTCGAGAACTGTCCGGTGCGGCGGTGATGAACTCATGGACACCGGGGATCGCCGTCACGGCCATTGATTCAACGGCTTTTGCAGAAGCAACACCGTTCATCAATTTGCTCCATAACGCCTACCAAGCTGAATCCGCTAATTTCATTTAATGACGCTCGCTGACTATTTGCGTAGCGAAATACCGGACGTTCAGCGCGTTGGCTAAGCCCATCCCGCGTGACAACGAACCTAGGGATATTGCCGATCTCGTTTGCTTGGATAGCGGGACCTGAGAGCAGATCGGTAACAGCACTCGGGCGCGGTTCAATGTGACATCTTTCAAAAACCTTAGACCACGGCCTCTTGTGACGTACCGCGCAAGGTCAACAGCGACAGGCCCGCTGCCACCAGCGAGCACAGTGCGATGGCTGCGGTCAGCATCAGTGGGGTGCCGTCGAACACCACACTGACCACAGCGATGGCGACCGCGCCCAGCATCATTTGCAGGGTGCCGCCCAGGGCCGCCGCTGTACCGGCGATGGGGCCGTGTTCCTCCAGCGACAACACCATGGACGTGGGAATCACCAGACCAAGAAACGCAAAGGTTGTAATCAGCATTCCCACCAGCAGCGGGAAACTGGTGTATCCCAGCGCCACCAGCGTAAACATCAGGCAGGCCGACACGGCGTAACAGGCCACCGCCCATTTCACCACCGTGATGGAGCCGAAACGGACACCGAGATTGGAGGCAATTTGGCTGGTGGTAAAGAACCCCAGGGCGTTCAGTGCGAACGCAAGGCTGAACTGGAATGCTGTAAGGCCGTAGTAACCGGTGTAGAGAAACGAGGCGGTGGCCAGAAAGGCAAAGAAACTGGCCATGCCCATACCACCAATCAACGTCAGGCCCATATATCCCGAGTCCCGGAACAATACGCCGAAAGCGTTCATCATAGCGTTGAAGCGAAAAGGTGCGCGGTCTGCCGGGGCCAACGTTTCCTTCAAAGCGAAGCCGGTCAGAAACAGGCCCAACAGCGTGGCAATGGCGACTGCCAGAAAGACAGCACGCCAGCCGAAGGGCACGATGATCGAGGTGCCCATCAGGGGTGCCAGCATGGGTGAAACGGCGATTACCAACATGATGGTGGACATCATGCGCGTCGCCTCGGTGCCAGTGTAGCGGTCACGGATCACCGCGCGCGGAATGGACATGACCGCAGCCGCCCCCATACCTTGCAAAAAGCGCAAAGCAATCAGCCATTCGATGGTGGGCGCAAATGCACAACCAATCGAGGCGACACCGAAGATACCAAGGCCAAAGTAGAGCGGTGGCTTGCGGCCGAGCACATCGGAGGCCGGTCCGTAAAAAAGCTGACAGATACCAAATGCAATGAAGAACGACATCAACGTCCATTGAGCGGCCGACACTGACGCCCCCAGGTCTTCACTGATGGCCGGCATAGCAGGCAGATACATATCAATGGCAAAAGGGCCGATCCAGCTCAGCAGGCCGAGCACCAGTGCCATTTTGATCATATCGGTTTTCACTGAATATTCCTTTATCAATAAGTGTGTTCATCCGAAAGCCGAAATGGCTTCGTCCTATGTTCTATGTCCTATGCCAAGCAGTCGTGTGAGGGAGGTAAATATCGACAACAATATGGAAAATATTATTCTAAAGGCTGATCGTGCTTGCTTGTCACAATTGAACAGCGGCTCTACTAAAACGTCCGGGTCTGGTAATGAATACCGGCCCCTTCTTCACAGTATTGCTTAAGGCTCAGCAGAAATATCGCCCAGTTATAGTTGCAGAAACGGTAGAACTCGGTCACTTCACGCCAATCGGTATGCTTGAGAGTGACGGCCGTTTTGCCTCCTCGTTGTTCTAGCTCGAAACTTATGCTGGTCCCAATCCACTCCGGGTCTGAATCGATACATTGCCAAGTCATCTTAGCATTGGGCACCAGCTCCACGATCGTCATCTTTGTCGGGTGCTCATCCCCAAATCGGAATTCATTGACCGCATCAAGTTGGGCAGTGAATGTTAAATCCTGGGTCCACACCTCGGCCAGGCCACGAGCCGTAGTCAACACTTCGTAAACACGTGAAAGAGGGGCATTGACGTATTGAATATGTTCAATGCGCGCCATCAGTATCACTCCTTAGCAAAGGGCTGCCGCCTTCCAGCAAGCTTTTGAGGCTGGAAAGAATGAATGGCCAGCCGACGCTGATGCCTTGCAGTACCTTGCTGCTCTCCTCGAATTGATCGTGAATCAGCGTTAGGCGTACTTGGCCCATATACTCGGCAATCTCAAACGTGACCCGAGACGGTTTTTCAGGTCTCGTCAGATCAACTTTTTCGCCCTCGTATCCTGGCATCTCGTCATCGTTTTCAGGAATGAAGGTATAGGACAAACGGTGCGGCGGATCTGACTCCAGCACCTCGCCGCGCCAATCCAGTGATCCATCGGCCTTGACGAGTTTAACCGTTGCTCCCGCTGTCCACTCCGACGTAATTTGCCGCCCACCCCAGTATTCGCGGGTAAACTCCCCTTCCGTCAACGCTTTCCACAGTTGCTCGGGCGTCGTGTTAATGTAAATAACGTAGGCAAAATCGGGCTTACTCATTGTGATGGTCCTCAAGCTTCTGTTTGAGACTGTCCACCGCCGCAATCCGCTGGTGAGTGAACTTACTGACCCAGCGTTGGTGGATCTGCTGAATTGGCTCGGCATTGAGGTAGTGCAGCTTTTCTCTCCCCCGCCACGCCGTAACCACCAGCCCCGCTTCTTCCAGCAGCGCCAAGTGTCTGGTAACGCCCTGACGACTCATGGAGAGTCGTTCGCATAGCTCATTGAGGGCCTGCCCATTATTTTCAAACAGGCTATCCAGCAGCTGGCGCCGCGAGGGATCAGCGAGCGCTTTGAAAACAAGATTGAGATTAGTTGTCATAATGACATTATGCAACCAAATAGTTGCATGTCAAAATTTAGTGCTCATTCTCACCAACTGCCTGTACATGCCGGAGGCTAGCAGCCGACAACAACGCCAGCGCCAAAATAGTGATGCCACTGACGATGGCCACAGCATTCATTCCTTGCGTAAACGCTGACTGTGCTTGCTCAAGTATCCCGCCGGGAAGTCGTTCAGCAACGGACGTTGCGGACCACAAACTTTCTCCAAGGGCACGGGAGACATCGTCTGGCACCTCATCAGGAATCGCACTGGCAATCTGCACGCGATACAACAAGGTTCCCAGGCTACCGAGAAGTGCTACGCCCAGCGCTACACCCAACTCCTGAACCATCTCGGACATCGACGACGCGGACCCAGCTTTTTCCGCAGGAGCCGCGCCTACCACCAAGTCGGTGCCCAGCGCAGCGATGGTGCCCAACCCCAGATACACTAATGAAAATCCCAAAACGACCTGGAGTACCTGAACAGAGAGCGGGTCTACTTGAGCCAGAAAAGCACAGCCGATGCTTGCAAGCATCAGCGCGACAGCAATAACAAACGCAGGCCGAATACGGCGCGCCAAGATAGGAGCAAGAATACCGGCAAGCACCATCATCAGCGCTGGCGGCCCCATCCACAGCCCAGCAATCAGCGGCGTGTAGCCCGCTACTAGCTGAAGATATTGAGTGACTAGAAGCATCATTCCCGCCACACCCACCAGCCCTAGCAACATTATGACCAGCGCAGCAGTGAAGGTTTTACTGGCAAACAGTTTGAGATCAAGCAAAGGATCAAGAAGCTGCTTTTGTCGACGCACAAAGAGCAGTGTTCCTACGATTCCCAACACAAGTGTGGCCAATACCAGTGGCGTCACACCGGCTTTAGAGAACGCCTTTATGGCATAGATACTGGGCAGAATTGCTATCAACAGCAGTAGAACACTTAAAATATCCAGACGGCCTGCCTGCGGATTGTGATACTCCGGCAGCAGTAATGGCGCAGTTAATAGCAGTACGATGACGATGGGCACGGCAATTAGGAAAGCCGCTCCCCACCAAAAGGGGGCTAACAGCAACCCACCGACTACCGGCCCCAAGGCCATCCCCAGTGCAAACATGGTCGCCCATATCCCAATCGCCAATGCGCGCTGGCGCAGATCAAAAAACATATTGCTAATCAAGGCCAGCGTAGAAGGCATCAGCGTTGCTCCGGCAATACCCAGTACTGCCCGCGCCACAATAAGCCACTCGGCATTAGGCGCATAAGCAGCAAACACTGACGCGACCGCAAACGCAAAGGCCCCGATCATTAGTAGTCGACGTCGGCCAACCCGATCCCCTAGCGTGCCCATCGTGATAAGAAAACCAGCGATCATGAAGCCGTAGGCATCCATAATCCACAGCGCCTGAGTACTGCTAGGCTGTAGATCTACCGCTAAGGCAGGAAGCGCAAGGTAGAGAATAGTGACATCGAGCCCAAGCAGCATGGTGGGCAGGGCCAATACCGCAAGCCCCGCCCACTCTTTAATGCCAGCTTTGTTGCAGGGGCTTCCGCCTGTGTCCGTATTACCAGGGGTGTGAACATCACAGCTGAATGACATGTCGCCTCCGACTTCATCAAGGAAGCAGGCATTCTCAGACACTCAATATGGGGTTACAATATAGCTAATTATCCTATTACTAGAGGTAATAGCATGGCGAATCATCGGCTTGAGCGAACGCAGTGTGATCTCACCGAATTCATGCTGCGGCATCGCCGCAAATTAACGCCTGCTGACGTCGGGCTTCCCACTAGCGGGCGAAGGCGTACCCCGGGCTTAAGACGAGAAGAGGTTGCTGCGCTCGCTGGGGTAGGCCTGACGTGGTACACCTGGTTTGAGCAGGGCCGTGACATTAAGGTCTCCGAACGTTTTCTGCTCAACATCTCCCGCGCCCTAAAACTGGATGACGCCGAGTGCTGCCATCTTTTTCTATTAGCGCACCGCCGAGCACCGCCTGCAGAAGCGTATCAAGAGCAGAGCACTTCCCCCCGAATCCAGTCGCTGATGGATGACCTTTCTCGCCCTAGTTACGTGATGAACCTGCGTTGGGATGTTATTGGCTGGAATACGCAGGCTGATGAACTACTTCAGTTCAGCAGCCGAGAAGCGTCTGAGCGCAATCTATTAAGGATGGTATTTACGGCTCCCGACCTACGCCGACGACTCCCTGACTGGCAACAGGATGCGTCGAATATGCTGGCACAGTTTCGTTGTGACTTAGCTGTCGCCCCTGAAGACCCAGTCATGCAAACGCAAATTGAAGAGCTTTGCCAGTTATCGCCAGACTTCCGGCACTGGTGGGAAGCGTCAAGCATGGAAGGTTACAACCGAGGAATCAGCAGCCTCCTTGATACAGAGGGCGAGCATCATACCTATACCCATGAGACGCTCATCGTTGATGAGCACCGTCATCTCAAGATGGTGGTTTACTTCGACTGCTAATGTCGTGTACTAGCCACTGACGAGCCTGATACACCGTTACCCGCGCAACATACTGGGCAGGAGTCACTCCTAACATACGGCTAAACTTCTCGTTAAAGCTGGAGTGCCCTCCTTCCGGGCTGCACGCGTAGCTTTTGAAATGCGATGAGTAAAAGTACTGCTAAAAATCCACTTACGCTAATCAGCAACGATACCGCTGACCAACTAAAAGCGCTGGCCAATCCTCCTGCAACCACTGGACCAATCAATAGCCCGATATTGCTACCTTGCATGGCAAAGCCAAGTGTGGCGCCAACCAGTGAGCTATGAGGCGCGTAATCCGGGGCACTTTTAAAGATCACCACCGGCACAAACCCGCTAGAAAAGGCAAAAACTACACACAAAGCGTATATCCCCCACTCTGGTGTGGGCGCGCTGAATACGCCGATACCACCGAACACCATAGCGCTAAAGCCTGCAGCCAGGAGATAGATGGACTGCACCCCGCGAGTCAAAAGTTGCCCACCGACGACATTACCAACACCACTTAACGCGATGGCAGCGGCACTTAGCAAACTCGCACTCTCATCACTGACCCCAAGGCGCTCTGCTAGCAACGTCGGCAGAAAACTAAAAAGAGCGAAGAAGATGCAAGAGAAGATGACGAATAACCCCCCAAGCACCCAAGGCCCGGGGGCAGTAATGGCTTCCCTTATATCGCCAAGTATCGAGTTATGATTCACTCTAAAACTCTCCGACGCTGACACTACCCACCCCAAAAGTGCGGCATAGCCAATTAAGATTCCAGCGTTAAACAGCCAAAAACCACGCCATGTAAGCCAGTTCATCAGTGGCGCTGATAGAAAGACCACGGTCATTCCGACCGGCATAAAAACTGCCCAAAGCGCCATCGCTCTACCGCGAATACTGGCTGGCGCTGCTGCGGCAATCAGTGTAGGGGCAGCGACAGTGAGCCCGAGAAAACCCAGGCCTTCAAAAACGCGTGTTGCAAGAAGCATTTTAGCATCGCTTGAAAACGCTCCTAGCGCAGAGCCTACCCCCATCACCACTAAGCTACAGAGAGCCATTCGCCTTGCGCCAATGCGATCAACGGCTAAACCGATAGGTGCTCCAGCGACGGCACCGATGACGGCGAACGCAGACATCAACCAAGCAGCCGTACCGAGTCCCAACTGCAATTCCTCTTGCACGGCCTTGAGAGCCATCGATGCCTTACCAACCTGGCAGGCTGCAATGACGCCCGCCCCGATGATCAGTGCGACTATGGGCCAGGCCGCAGCCGTTGGCGATGAGTGAGCACCGCTCATCAGGAGGCGACCTGCGTTCTTTGCTCCCGGCCGTTTACCAGAGCAGTGGCGATTTCTGCAACGTGTCTGCCTTGAAAGCGTGCTCCGTCAAGTTCATTGGCGCTTGGTTGGCGACTACCTTGCTTATCGTCTTCAGCCAGCGTAGAGGCACCATAGGGTGAGCAGCCGGTAATCTCGTCCATACGCATTTGCCCCTTGAAGGTATAAGGCAAGCCGACAATCACCATACCCAGATGCATCAACACCACCTGCGTAGCAAGAATCGTCGATTCCTGACCGCCATGCTGGCTGCCTGTTGAAGTAAAGACACTACCGACTTTGCCCACTAGACAATCCTCAAACCACAGCCCCCCTGCCTGGTCGAGAAAATTCTTTATCTGACTCGCCATGTTGCCAAAGCGAGTCGGAGTACCAATGATGATGGCATCGAAATCCGCAAGTTCTGCGACTTCAGCAACCGGCGCTCGCTGATCAAGCTTGTAGCCTGAGCGACTGGCGATACTTTCAGGCACCAACTCCGGCACTCGCTTGATAGCAACATTGGCGCCCGCTTGCCTAACGCCTTCTGCCACAGCTTCCGCCATTGTTTCGATATGGCCATAACTCGAATAGTAAAGGACAAGTACGTTACTCATGTGTAGGTCTCCTAAGGTGTCTCACAATGAGGAGGATGCAGTCATGCTCCATCCGCACTCCTCAGGCAAAACTACACTCGTCAATTAACTAAAAAAAATGACAATATTTAGTCTTTAACTATCTACTTAATCGATCATGTTAGATGCCCTGACACTTGACCAAATGCGTGTGCTCATTGCCGTTAGCGAAGCAGGAAGCTTTAGCGGTGGTGCGGAGCGCCTAGGGCGAGCACAATCAGCGGTCAGCTATGCCATTGGCAATCTCGAGGCGCAGTTGGGCGTTACTCTTTTTGACCGCTCGGGCTACCGGCCTGTTTTGACGCCCGAGGGGAGAATGCTGCTGGCGGACGCACGCGCCATTCTTCTTAAAGTTGACACACTGCGTGCTCGTGCACGGGGCTTTGGAGAGGGTGTAGAACTAGGACTGGATATCGCGCTCGATCCACAATTTCCGCTAACTGTTGCCTCGCGGGCCTTAAAAGAGTTACAGGACGCCTACCCTCTTGTATCGGTACGCGTGCTGTCTGCCCCCCTGGGTGAGGCCATTCAGCTACTTCAGCAACATCGCTGTACCCTTGCCATCAGCGGAATTGACATACCCGATCCTCGGATCGAGCGAGAAGCTATTGTGTTTGTCCCACGTGCTGCTGTGGTATCCACAAGCCATCCGTTAGCCAATCGCACAGCGAGCGGGGAGACCATTACGGCAGCCGAACTCGCTGACTATGTTCAAATCGTTACCGAAGACCCATCCACTCTCACTCGCGGTCGCGAATACGATGTACTGTCACCGGGTACGTGGCGGGTGGGCGATAATTCAACAAAACATGCGCTAATCTGTGCAGGGATTGGCTGGGGCAATCTGCCGCTATGGCTGATCGAGCGTGATCTACTGGAAGGACGACTCGTCCGCATACCGGCGGCCGAGTTCGGCTCCGAGGGCGAAACCGTTGTTCGGATGTGGCTGATGCATCGTACAGACGAGCATCTCGGGCCAGCTGCCAAAACGTTAAAGGAGGCCCTAATTCGTCAGGCAGTGACGTTAGGTACGGAGTAGAAAGCGGCGATTAATCCGCAACTCAAGCGTGGACACTATGATCCAACCAGGAACGTTATCTGCCCGATGTTGGGAAAAGAGCAGTGCAAACCTATTTGATCTGAGACTTAAGCCAATCGATAAAAGCCTGCATTTTGGCACTATGCTGCCAGCTTTCGGTCGGGATGTAGTAACACAGCAGAGAATCGACGCTTTGATACGAAATGGGCTGCAATGCGTTGGCTTTCACAAAGTCAGAAACCAGTGTCTCTGAACAAAACACCAGTCCTTTCCCAGCAAGAGCTTCATACACACCATAAAGCTCCTGATCAAAATACCTTATTTCAAAATTTGGCAGTGACGCTCCACTTTCAATTAGCCAGTTTTTCCAAGGCGAGTCCGGCAGTTTCTTGTTCTTCCATTTAGTCAGATAGACCGTTGCTGGCTTATCCACTGTGATGGAGCGGATAAAAGGACAGCTCCCATATAGGTTAAAACGCTCTTTCTTTAATAAACTTGATTCATCAACCCGGGTTACGTCCCCCAAACGGATAGAGAGGGTATTCACTTTTGATGCCACGACTTCGCCCGTTGATATTTCAACATCAATATTTTGGTAAATTTTATTAAAGTCATGTAGCAACGGAATTAGCACCAGGGCGGCAAAGGATGAGGTGGTATCAACATTCAGTCGCGAGGCATCTGACTTTATATTATCTAGCGCAGTCTGAATTTTCTGCAAACCGGCGGTTGTCGCCTCAGAGAGCTGGTGCCCTTCTGACGTTAAAGTCACGCCCCGGTTGATTCGGGTAAACAGCCGCACTCCCAACCTATTCTCAAGGTTGCTGATATGATGCGACACATTCGCCGACGTTATCGACAGCTCCTCGGCAGCATCTTTAAAGCTCCCCAGCCGAGCGGCTGCTTCAAACACCTTAATCGCCTGTAGTGAAGCATTCACCGCTAGCCTCCTATTTTTGGTCTCAACCCGGCTTCTCAATAGATAAGTTTTTCTCACCTATCGATCCAGTTTATTCATTTGTCGCAGTATTGGCAAAAGGTAAGCGTTCATCCTACGACGTAGTTGACCTACTTCACGTCAC
>NZ_JABUZD010000168.1:0-1090 GCF_014897875.1 Halomonas sp. 3A7M | reverse complement strand
TTAACATTGGCAACGCTATCCGTGGCAGCGGATGTGACCGCTTCGGCGGTGCCCTGCTGGTCGGTATAGCGGGCACGCACGCTGATGGCAGCGCCCACATCCGCTTGGGTCAGGGTGTAGGTTTCGCCGGTGGCGTCGGGAATGTCATTGCCATCGCGTAGCCACTGGTAGGTCACCGTGCCCAGGCCATCTTCATCCGCCAGGGTGTTAGACACCATCAGAACTTCGTCTTCCGTCGCCGTACCGCTGATGACCACGCCACCCGTCGGTGCATCGTTGACGTTGGCCACGCTATCCGTGGCAGCGGATGTGACCGCTTCAGCTGTACTCTGATCATCGGTGTAGCTGACTTCAACGGTGATTGCCTTGCCCACTTCAGCCTGAGTCAAGGTGTAGGTGCTGCTGGTGGCACCTGTGATGGCAGTGTCATCGGCCTTCCAAACGTAGCTGAAAGCGCCCAGGCCATCCTCATCGGCCAGGGCACTGGTGTCGGCCGTGAGTGTTTCATCTTCAGTCGTGGTGCCAGTAATGATGACGCCACCCGACGGTGCATCATTGACGTTGGCGACGCTACCCGTTGCGGCAGATGTCACGGCTTCGGCGGCGCCCTGCTGGTCAGTGTAGCTAGCGCGAGCAGGCCATCCTCATCGGCCAGAGCGCTGGTGTCGGCTGTGAGCGTTTCATCTTCAGTCGTGGTGCCAGTAATGATAACGTCGCCCTTCGGTGCATCATTAACGTTGGCCACGCTACCCGTTGCGGCAGATGTCACGGCTTCGGCTGTGCCCTGCTGGTCAGTGTAGCTAGCGCGAACGCTGATCTCAGCACCCACATCGGCTTGCGTCAGGGTGTAGGTCTCGCCGGTGGCGTCAGTGATTTCGGTGCCATTGCGCAGCCACTGGTAGGTCACTGCGCCCAGGCCGTCTTCATCGGCCAGCGTATTAGAGGCGGTCAGTGTCTGATCTTCTACCGCATCGCCAGTAATGATGACGCCACCCGTCGGTGCATCGTTGACGTTGGCCACGCTCTCCGTGGCAGCGGATGTGACCGCTTCGGCGGTGCCCTGATCATCGGTGTAGCTGGCGCGAACGCT
>NZ_JABUZD010000167.1:0-7301 GCF_014897875.1 Halomonas sp. 3A7M | reverse complement strand
AGCACTAGAAACCGCAGGTGCTGCACTTATTAGTTGAATTCAGGATTAAACTAACCTCTCCTTGCTTAAAAAAATGGCCCTTGAAGTCGTGTAAGACCCAAGAGCCACTCGTTAGTAGCGAAACTTACAGGCTGCTATTTTAAACTTCCTGGTACAGTTCGCTACCTTCGCGGCGGAACTTCTCCGCTTGCTCCTGCATGCCACGTTTGACTGCCTCGGAATCACTTTCAGCGGCATTTTCCGGCGCGCGGTCACGATAGGTATCGCGTACTTCCTGGCTGATCTTCATGGAGCAGAACTTCGGCCCGCACATAGAGCAGAAGTGCGCCACTTTGGCAGAGTCCTTCGGCAGAGTTTCGTCGTGGAATTCACGGGCGGTGTCCGGGTCTAGCCCCAGATTGAACTGGTCTTCCCAGCGGAATTCAAAACGTGCCTTGGAAAGCGCGTTATCGCGACGCTGTGCTGCCGGGTGACCCTTGGCCAAGTCTGCTGCGTGGGCAGCAATTTTGTAGGTGATGATGCCGGTTTTGACGTCATCTTTATTCGGCAGACCCAAGTGCTCCTTCGGCGTCACATAGCAGAGCATTGCACAGCCAAACCAGCCGATCATGGCCGCGCCAATGCCGGAGGTAATGTGGTCGTAGCCGGGGGCGATATCGGTGGTCAGTGGGCCGAGGGTATAGAAAGGTGCCTCGTGACACGCCTCAAGCTGCTTATCCATGTTCTCTTTAATCAGGTGCATGGGCACATGGCCAGGGCCTTCGATCATCACCTGAACATCATGTTTCCAGGCGATCTTCGTCAGCTCACCCAGGGTCTCCAGCTCAGCGAACTGCGCTTCGTCGTTGGCATCGGCGACTGAGCCGGGGCGCAGGCCATCGCCCAGAGAAAACGCTACGTCGTACTGCTTGCAGATCTCACAGATCTCTTCGAAGTGGGTATACAGGAAACTTTCCTGGTGATGGTACAAGCACCACTTGGCCATGATAGAGCCGCCACGGCTGACAATGCCGGTCACTCGGTTGGCAGTCATTGGCACATAGCGCAACAGTACGCCCGCGTGAATGGTGAAGTAATCCACGCCCTGTTCAGCCTGTTCAATCAAGGTGTCGCGGAACACTTCCCAGGTCAGGTTTTCGGCAATGCCGTTGACCTTCTCAAGCGCTTGATAGATCGGCACTGTACCAATCGGCACCGGCGAGTTGCGGATAATCCACTCACGGGTCTCGTGAATGTTCTGGCCCGTGGAAAGGTCCATGATGGTGTCCGATCCCCAGCGGATACCCCAGGTCATTTTGTCGACTTCTTCTTCAATCGACGAGGTAACTGCCGAGTTACCCAGGTTGCCGTTAATCTTCACCAGGAAGTTACGGCCAATAATCATCGGCTCGGATTCTGGGTGGTTGATATTGTTGGGGATGATTGCGCGCCCCCGGGCGACTTCGTCGCGCACAAATTCCGGCGTGATCTCTTCCGGCAATTTTGCACCAAAGCTCTGGCCAGGATGTTGGTGACCAAGAATACGCTCAACTTCAGCGGTGCCTAATGTTTGGCGGCGCTGGTTTTCGCGAATGGCGATAAATTCCATTTCAGGGGTAATAATGCCCTGGCGCGCATAGTGCAATTGGGTGACATTCTTACCTGGTTTTGCCCGGCGCGGGGTGCGAGTTAAATCAAAACGCAACTGGGCAAGTGTCGGGTCGTTAGCGCGGCGATTGCCGTACTCACTGGTGGGGCCGTCAAGGAACTCGGTATCGTTGCGCTCTTCAATCCAGGCGCGGCGCAGGGCGGGTAAGCCTTTGCGTAAATCGTTGTTGGCGGCTGGGTCGGTGTAAGGGCCAGAGGTGTCGTACACCAGTAGCGGCGGATTCTCTTCATCAATGCTGCTGGTTTTAGTGGGCGACAGGGTGATTTCCCGAAACGGCACGCGGATATCTGGTCGTGAGCCTTCAACGTACACCTTGCGCGAGGCGGGCAGCGGTTGAATGGCAGCCGCATCGACCTGAGCAGTTTCAGCTAAAAAATGGCTGGTTCTACTTGTTACGGTCTCAGTTTTTGAGGTCTTAGCTTTTACAGTTTCAGTTTCTAAAGTCTTCGTCATGACGGTCGTCTTCCTTCGTTGTTGATTATGGTTATTGTGTTGGCTTAATGGGTGAGACTTTTGTCTGTTAGATCGCTGTCTATCAGATCTAGACCCATCTGCCAGAAATCGATTTCCAGACGCGTGGCGTCGCGGAAGATCTTGCTTAGCTCGGCAAAGCGGGCAGGGGTAACATCGGCCAGGCGGGCGTTGAGCCATTCAAGCTCAGCCTGCATGGCGGTCTGAAACTCCTGGCTTTCGTACATCGCTATCCAGGCATCAAACGGGTTTTGGCTGCCGCGTAGGGTAGAAGGCTGAGCATTCAGCCAGTTGGCGATTTCGCCGTAGCCCACTAAGCAAGGAGCCAGCGCCACGTGCAAATCGAGCAGGTCGCCGCGATTGCCGGTGTCTAATACGTAGCGGGTATACGCCAAGGTGGCTCTGGCTTCAGGAAGCTCCGCCAGCTCTTGCTCGGAAATTCCCCACTCCTGGCAAAAGCCCACGTGCAGGCCCAACTCCACATCCACAATGGCTTTTAAACCTTCATGGGCTTGGCGCAGATCAGCCAGCGTAGGGCTTTTATAGGCGGCCAACGCGTAGGCGCGGGCGAAGTGAATCAAAAACAGGTAGTCCTGTTTCAAATAGTGGCGAAACGATGCTTCTGGTAGCGCGGCGGTACCCAACTGACGGACAAAATCGTGCTCAATATAGGCGCGCCAGTCGTCATAGCAGGCATTAGTAAGATCAGCAAAGCGGTAGCCCATGGTGCCTCCGGTAGTAATGATCCGGAAGGTGGGCGGTTGAGATCGAGGGAATGGCGCAGAAGGAGGCGTGAAGCTAAGCCGAGGCCATCGCTTGATCCCTACGCCGGTACCCGCGCGCTCGTCATAGGAGCAGCACATTAGCCGGATCAGGTTCAGCGGGACCAGCGCTTTGGCAGTATCAAGTGGATACGCCCTGCGCCATCTCAGCCGGATTCACCGGCACCCCGTCAAGCAGTTAGTGCCAAGCAGTCTAGGAGGAGGAGAGAAGAGATGCAAGGGGGATAGTGAGTGAATAACAGGCTTCTTAGAAACGTTGATGTACTGCATTAACCTAATGGGCTTCTAACACCTGCAAATCCATTACCTAGCACATGGGTATATATTTGAGTGGTTTCGATGCTTTTATGGCCTAGTAACTCTTGAACCGTGCGAATGTCAGTGCCTTGGCTAAGCAACTGAGTTGCGAAACTATGCCGTAAAGAATGGCACGACCCTGGTCGTGTTAGAGCAGAAGACCGCATGGCATATTTAACGGCTTTTTGTACGGCAGAAGTATGGATGTGATGTAGCACTACACGCCCCCACTCATCGAAACAGGGCTTGGATGAAGGAAAAAGCCACTGCCACGCAAGGGAAATGCCTGCATTCGGATATTTTATATCCAGCGCGTAGGGCAGTGATACAGGAATTGCGTTTGTTCCAATGCGAGAGGTCAGCTGTTGTTCAGCGATTTGTATATGGGTATGTAATGGTTGAGCGCATGAAGGTGGCAACAGCGTAGTGCGGTCTTTATTGCCTTTGCCTGCACGGACAGTGATGACGTGGCGCGCAAAATCGATATCTTTTACGCGCAACCGACAAGCTTCGGAGACTCGTAACCCAGAGCCGTACATCAGCGATGCAATCAGGAGCATGGAGCCGGACAGATGCTCAAACACATCCATCACCTCTTTGTGGGAAAGCACGACAGGTAAGCGCTTAGGGCGCTTCGCCCGGCTAAAATTACCCACCTCGCCCAGCGGTTGATCTAGAACGTGGCGATATAGAAACACGATGGCATTGAGTGCCTGGTTTTGTGTTGCCGCAGCGACGTGCCTTTCTAACGCGAGATATTCCAAAAATTGCCGCACTTCATTGCCCGCCATATTGGCAGGATGCTGCATTCTGTGGAAACGAATGAAAAAGCGAATCCAGTAGCAATAGGTTTTCTCAGTACGGAGGCTATAGCGCTTGACCCGCAGGGTCGCCTTGACGCGTTCCATTAGTTTCATAAGAGTCACACTTAATTGCTGTTTATTTGTACAGTATTATTGAGCAGGGAAAAACACGCAAGCACGCGAATTTTGGATAGGATGCCAAAATTGGCTTTGCTCTCTTGGGAATCAATGGGGTAGAGTCAAATTGGGTGTCTGCAAAACCCCAATGAACGTGCCATCGCGTTTATTGGGGTTTTGTAGCGAGGCGTATAATCACTGTTATAGACCAAAATGAGGAGAGTATGAGCAAGCCCGCAAAGAGTGGAGTCATAATTTACTCTAATAGTGTGAAACCTTTGGCCGAGTTCTATATTGAAATGTTCGGTATGGCTTTGCTTCGGGAAACCGACGATTTCATCAGTATTGGTGGTGATGGGATCAATCTCATAATTCATTTGCCCCCTGTCGAAATGCCGGAACAAAATTTCAACGCTGTTAAATTGTTCTTAACGGTAGAGTCCCATGAGTACGCACGAAAAAAAGTAGTAGAACTCGGTGGGAAGGCGCTGGAAGGTGAGTGGTCAAACCCTGTATTCAAGGTATGCAATGTGGTTGATCCTGAAGGAAACCATATTCAGATCCGTGAGTTCAAGCTATAACAATCAGCATCACGGCGAAAACTGGGTTGTCGCGGCTGTGGTTTCCATTCCGCTGGCGCTTCATTCTAAACCACAGCCGCGCCAACCCAGTTTCGCGTGTGCTTGGCGTTGGGCAGCTTGCAACGCGGAGAGCTTATGGACTTGATTGTGTGTACTTGGATCACAAAATTACCCGAAGGGCGCTTTGCTGTCTGGCCAGATGGTTGCCGTGACCTGATAGCGATTGTTCCCAAAAGTGATCCTGCCACCATTGTTTGCAGTGGCTTGGATGCTGGCCCTCGGCAGGTGCTCTGTGATGAGGATACTTTTTTCGTTGGGGTTCGCTTGGCTGTGGGGGTTACCTTTCCGTGGGAGGCGGAAAACCCGTGCTCAAAACACGATGACCAGATTTTTTCACAAATTCCACTTTTTGGTTGCCACGAAAGGGGATCAGAAAATGATGGCGATGAAACGCTTGAAAAGCTGGTTAGTGTGGTCAATGACTTTGCAGCCCCCGCGCCTTCTTGGGTATCGGAATATATTCAGGAAATACAACATGGAGAAGTGCGACGAGCTTTGCCGTTGAGTGAACGTAGTATAAGGAGGAAGCTTGCTGATACTAGCGGGGCTCCGCCACGGTACTGGAAGTCTTTAGCCCGCGTTCGCCAGGCTGCGATGGATGTTGTAAGGTCTGAAATTCCACTGGTAATACTCGCGATAAAGCACGGATTCTCGGATCAGGCGCATATGAGCCGTGAGATTCGGCGTTGGTTTGGAGTCACGCCGGCGACGCTGCGGACAAATGGGGAGCAGTTTATTGAACGGCTGTCTGCTCCCGATGTGTTCCAGAACGTTTAGCTTTCTTCAATAATGTACTTTTCGAATTCGGCGCTTGGAGCAATAGGATGGTAGCAATACACGATGACGCCAGAGGGGTCCAAAATACTGAATCCTCTATCGCCCCACGGGTGATCTTCCAGTGGCATCGCCGGTGTGAGACCTGCTTGGGTTAGCTGAGAGTGCAGCTTATCAGCATCTTCCACAAGCAGGTTAAGAAAAGCGCCACCAGTGAACGGTTGCATGCCCTCTTGTGGGCTCATTAGGCAAATTTCGGGCTCCTGATAAGAAGTGGTCAACCTAAGTACTACGTACCATCCGCAGTCGAAAACGGGACGTGCATTGAAGTGAGCTTCGTAGAACTTCCGAGTATCAGGGAGGCTCTGTGTGACGATGGTTATGCTTGCGGATTTGATCGACATAAATCTCTCCAATCTACGTGGCGTGGTAGAAGATGAATTTTAGTAATGAGCATAATCCAGTTAGGGGTCTATTGTTTTGAATAAATCGGTCAAATTAGAAGTAATAATGCCCAACAAAAGCGTTAACACGGACCAACTTTTCCGCTGCCGCTTCAAAGAAGGCCGGTTACGCTAAACGTTGAGCCTGTAGAAAAACTCCGCTGGCGGCTAAGTTTTGGTAGGATCTAGGAAACAGACGAGGAGTGGTCAGCATGCCGCGCTTCAAGGCTTATAACTACGACCAGAACGCCATGGTGGTGATCAACTACCAAGACCAGCTCCAACCAGGCACCTTTGAACACGCCGTGCACTACCTGATCGAGCATAAACTCGACTTGTCTGTTTTCCATCCCCAGTACCGTAACGATGCGACCGGTCGGTTGGCCTATGATCCGGCCATCCTGTTGAAGATTGTCCTGTTCGCTTACTCAAAAGGCATCACCTCCAGTCGCGAGATGCAGTGGAGCTGCGAGACCAATATTATTTTCAAAGCCCTTTCCTGCGATACCGTGCCCCACTTCACCACACTGGCCAGCTTCGTCAGTCGGCATGCCGATGAGATTGAAGCGCTGTTCGAACAAGTGCTGCTGGTATGCCACGAACAAGGCTTGCTGGGTAACGAACTCTTTGCGATTGATGGCTGCAAAATGTCCTCCGATGCCTCCAAAGAGTGGTCTGGCACGTTCAAAGAGTTGGATGAGAAACTGAGAGGCCTGATTCGGCATCACCTGCTGGAGCACTACGCACGTGATGAGGCCGAGACGGAAGCAGGGATATCCGACGGGCCAAGACGATTCTCTCGCTAGATGCCGCCATGAACAAAGTTGACCGTTTCCTAAAGACGCACAGCCCAAGGATGGGGCGGGGGAAGCGAATCAAGGAAGTGAAGAGCAATCTGACCGATAACGAAAGTGCCAAAATGACGACCAGTAAGGGCACGATCCAGGGCTATAACGGCGTCGCCACGGTGGATAAAAAGCACCAGATCGTCATTGACGCTCAGGCCTTCGGCGAAGGCCAGGAACATCACACCTTGCAGCCCGTACTGGAAATGGTCGAAGCCCGTTTTAAGAAACTGGGGATTGCGGAGAATATCTACCAAAAAGGCACCGTCGTCACCGCCGATACCGGTTTCGCGAATGAAGCCAATATGAAGTACCTTCACGAGCGACGGATTAATGGCTATATCCCTGATAATCAGTTCCGCAGCCGAGATCCGAGATTCACCGACCAGAAAAACAAATACGGCAAGCGCCACCAGAACTTACCAGATAAAGGCTGGCGAGAGACGACGCCAGCTAGCGCGTTCCAGTTTGATCCAGTAG
>NZ_JABUZD010000171.1:0-86969 GCF_014897875.1 Halomonas sp. 3A7M | reverse complement strand
AGTAGGTCATCGTCAGGCACTTATTTAACAAAGAACCCAGCCAATCGGCTGGGTTTTTTGTTTGCGCGGAAGAAAAAAACACTTCCTAGCCCCTATAACAAAGCGGCTACCTCCCGAAGCATGCACCGCACGTCACACTCGAATCACCGCACCGTCATTCCCGAGCCACTACGCCGTCATTCCCGAGTGGGGTTATCGGAAATCGACCTTGACCTTGGCCTGCAGCAGCCCGAAACCCCAGCCCAACATGGATTCCCGCTAAGGGCCTGCGGGAATGACGAGGGTGGCGCGGAGGTATAAAGCGGCCACCTCCCGAAGCGTGCACCGCACGTCATGCTCAAGTCGCCACACGTCATTCCTGAGCCATTGCACCGTCATTCCCGAGCGGGGTTATCGGGAATCCACCTTGACCTTGACCTGTAGCAGCCCGAAATCCCAGGTCAACATGGATTCCCGCTAAGGGCCTGCGGGAATGACGAGGGTGGCGCGGAGGTATAAAGCGGCCACCTCCCGAAGCGTGCACCGCACGTCATGCTCAAGTCGCCACACGTCATTCCTGAGCCATTGCACCGTCATTCCCGAGCGGGGTTATCGGGAATCCACCTTGACCTTGACCTGTAGCAGCCCGAAATCCCAGCCCAACATGGATTCCCGCTAAGGGCCTGCGGGAATGACGAGGGTGGCGCGGAGAAGTGCATAGAACTTCCTTAAAGCAACCGTTTTAATAAATTAAATAACAGGGAGTTACTGGTCCTTGGTGGCGGAAATGCTGCCTAGCAACTAGTATGAGCGGGTACCTATCATTCAAGCAGCATCTCAGGAGGAGAAGCGATATGAGTACCCCGTTGATGAAGAAGCTTGCGGTTGCGCTACTGATGGCCATGATGATGGGCGGCCTAGCTGCCTGTGATAATCAGGGCCCTGCTGAAGAAGCAGGTGAAAATATTGATGAGAGCATGGAAGATGCGGGCGAAAGCCTAGAAGAGATGGGCGAGAATATCGAAGAGTCTGCTAAGGAGTAAGCGAGCGCCTCTTCACCGTGTATTGATACGTATCGATATAAAAACAGCCGCTAAGAAGCGGCTGTTTTGCGTTCTAAGGCAGTCATGCTAACTGATCAGGGGCTATGAACCCGGATTTTGCTCAATACCCTGTAGGTACCAGGGCGCTTGATCGCGCAAACTGCGAGTCAGGTGCCATGTTTCGTTGAACTCGGTTTGCTCGCCGTTCTCTTCCAAAATGCCGTGGAAAATAACGCTGGCTTCGGCATAGCCATCGTACTCATTGATATCGCCTAGTTCAGCAAACAGACGTACCACCTCGGTACGATTATTGGCAGGCTGCTCGGCACGCTCTTTACGTAGCAAGTTGTAAAATTCTGGCGTTACATACTCTTGAATCTGGGGCAGATCATTATTGTCCCAGGCACGTTGCAGCGTCATAAAGTGCTCTTTGGCACCGCCCAAAAAGCGCTCTTTATCGAACCAAGCAGGCGTGCTCTGTAAGCTGCTCGCCAAACTGCCAGGTGCTGCGGTGAAGCTGCTCGGTGTGTGCTGAGTCTCCTGGTGTTCACGCTGATAGCCTGCCACCGTGGCTGATGCTGGGCGTCGCTGTCGCATAAAGGCACGGAAAGCGAAGATTGCTAAGGCAACAATTCCAGCCATTAGCAATATGTCCATAAGGCGTAGCTCATCAAAGGCGCCGCCGAAGAAGAGGGCTGCTAGTAAACCTCCGGCCAGCAGGCCTCCCACCATGCCGCCCATACCACCACGACGAGCGGCAGTAGCTTGGCCTTGTTGCTGAGTGCTCTGAGCTTGTTGTTGTGCCGGAGTGCTGGCGGGCTTATCCGCCGAGCGAGAAACACTACCCATACTGCTACCACCGCCTAAGCGTCGTGCTTCGGCATAATCAACGGCGGCACTTATGCCTATAACGCTGACCAGGAACATGGCAAAAAACTGTCGTAACATTCTGATTCTCCATGAGAGATGCAGTAATTAAGGTTATCCACCTCGGGAGAGGCGTGTAGGAAATAAGCAGTGACAAGTTTACCGTGTAAGTGGGGAAACGGGTTAAGGTGTTGTTGTGTATAACGACAAAAAGAGGGTGAAAACGTGCGCTTACATCAAGCTCAAAGTTTGTTACTAATTGTCGACTTTCAAGCGGGACTTTTGCCCGTGATTGATGGAGGCCAATCAGCGATTGAAGAGGCTGCCTGGTTGGCTGGTGTTGCTAATGCAGTAAAAGTACCTGTTTGGCTAACGGAACAGTATCCAGAGAGGCTCGGTGGTACTGCCCCTGAGTTATTAAATGCACTAGGCGATCATCGCATTTGGCAAAAGCATCATTTCAGCGCAATGGAAGAGGCTGAGTTTGCTGAAACGCTTGCAGAACAGGGGTGCAAACAAGTGATTATTTGCGGCACTGAAGCTCATATCTGCGTTTTGCAAAGCGCGCTTGGCTTGTTAGAGGCGGGGTATCAAGTGTTTTGGCTGAGCGAAGCGACGGCGAGCCGTCGCAGTGATGAGGCCCGCCTTGCTCGGGAGCGCGCTTGTGCTAACGGAGCGGTGGCGGTGACAGCAGACATGGTTGCCTATGAATGGCTATATCGCTGTGATACGCCACTGTTCAAAGATGTCCACCAACGCTTTCTAAAGCCGCGCTCGCCGCGCGCTGTGACTTTTTTCTAATGAGCGCGTTCATTGACGAGCATTTTCGTTACGGGTGAACACTAAGGTGTCACCTTGAGAGGCCGCAGGATCAAACCGATACCCAGCCACGTCAAAAGCAGTGAGTTGCTCGGGATCGTTGATTTGTTGCTGGATAATCCATGCACTCATCAAGCCGCGGGCTTTTTTTGCATAAAAACTAATGATTTTGAACGAGCCGTTTTTCTCGTCTTTGAAAACGGGGGTGATGACTCGAGCGGCTAGCTTCTTCGTATCGATCGCCTTGAAGTATTCGTTAGATGCAAGGTTGACCAGTACGTTTGAGCCACTTTCTTCAATGGCGCTATTAAGAGCTTGCGTTAACGTTGGTTTCCAATAGGCGTAAAGGTCCTTGCCAGCGTCATTGGGCAGTTTGGTGCCCATCTCCAGCCGGTAGGCCTGGATCAGATCCAGCGGACGTAGCAAGCCGTATAGCCCCGATAGAATACGCAGATGGTGCTGGGCAAAAAGATTGTCGTCATCGCTAAAGGTGTTGGCTTCCAACCCTGTGTAGACATCTCCTTGGAAAGCCTGAACCGCTGGCTTGGCATTATCCAAGGTGAACGGTGGTTGCCAGTCAGCGAAGCGGGCAGCGTTAAGGCCCGCCAATTTATCGCTGATGCCCATTAGATCGCTGAGTTGTTGTGGTGAATAATCGCGCAGAATCTCAATTAATGGTTGGCTATGGTCGAGAAAGTTGGGCTGAGTGACTTTATCGGTTGTTGAGGGTGTTTCAAAGTCTAGCGTTTTGGCGGGGGAAATAACGCTCAGCATGGCGTGCTCCTTATGCCGTGACAGAAAAGAGGAAGAAGTAACTGATGCGATTATACCAAGCCTCGGCGATGGCCGAGGCTATCGGTTTGATAGTGAAAACGTGATTAGGGGCAGGGGTTAGGCATCCTACGATGGATGTCGTCGATTGCGGTGAGCACTTCTTCATCCAGCTTAAGGCTCTCGCTGTCGAGGTTGCTTTCAAGCTGATCCATCGTGGTGGCGCCAATAATATTGCTGGTCAGGAAGCGACGAGAGTTCACAAATGCCAGCGCCATTTGGGCAGGATCCAAGTCATGCTCCCTGGCCAGTTGAACGTACGCCTGTGTTGCCGCTTCTGCTTCTGGCGAGGTATAGCGTTTAAACCGCTCATAGAGCGTCAAGCGCCCTTTCGGCGGCTGTGCACCATCAAGGTACTTACCCGACAGCACACCAAAGCCCAGCGGCGAGTAAGCGAGTAAGCCCACGTCTTCACGGTGAGCTATCTCAGCGAGACCGACTTCAAACGAACGGTTAAGCAAGTTATAGGGATTTTGAATAGACGCTACCCGTGGCAGCCCCAACTGCTCAGATAACTGCAGCATGCGCATAACTCCCCACGGCGTTTCATTAGAAAGGCCTATGGCGCGTACTTTTCCGGCATCAACAAGTTCTTTTAGTGCTGACAGTGTTTCTTCTAGCGGTGTTGCGTCTTCTTGCTCTTCATGGGCATAACCCAGTTGGCCAAAAAAGTTGGTTTTGCGATCTGGCCAGTGCAATTGATAGAGATCGATATAGTCAGTGTTGAGCCGTGCAAGGCTGGTTTCAACAGCCTGATGTAGATGGTCACGAGTCATTCTTGGACCACCACGAATATGGTCTAAGCCAGGGCCTGCGGCTTTGGTGGCAATAATGACATCGTCTCTGGCACTACGGGCTTTCAGCCAACTGCCAATATAAGACTCTGTAAGCCCTTGCGTTTCAGCCTTTGGTGGAACCGGATACATTTCAGCGGTGTCAATAAAGTTGATGCCAAAAGCGACTGCGCGATCAAGCTGCTCGTGGGCTTCTGCTTCACTATTTTGTTCGCCGAAGGTCATGGTGCCTAAACAAAGTCGGCTGACCTCCATCCCGGTTCTACCCAGTGGGCGCGTTTGCATTATCGTCTCCTCAATGAAGCGAAATTGCCTCAGGATATTCGGTGATAAACGCCGCTAATAACGGCGCGTGACAGGCATGTTAGCGAGGCGCTACAAAAGCAGCAAATCAATAGGGTTGAGTAAGCGCAAAGGCAGGCGTATGCTTGCCAGCCCATCGACCAGCCTAGCGCTGGTTAATCGTATGGTTAGCGGTCAAATCGCAGGAACGATGGCTAGCCGAAGATCTCAACAGATAGGCAGGGTGGTTTGCCATGCCGCAGGCATCAACTTTGTTTACCCGGTTAGAGTTTCGCCTAGCCGAACAGCTGTTTCATACTCGCTGGTTATTGCCGCGTTCGCCGCGTACCCAACGTTTGACGATGCGCTTGTTTAAACGCTGTGCAGAAGCGGGGCATCCGGACGCGCAGTCGATCTACGGTCACATGCTGTTTCATCGCAGCCTGTCACCGCAGGATAAGGCGCGTGGCGCGCGTTATGTGTTAGAGGCGGCTCAGGCTGGTGATATAAGATCACAGTATCAAGCAGCGCAAATTCATGAGCATGGCTGTGTTCAGTACCCGCGGCGCGAGGATTACGCGGTGACGTGGTATGCCCGAGCTGCCCAATCAGGCCATTATTTGGCCGCAGAGCGACTAGCGCGCGCCTATCGGTTAGGTGAGCTAGGCTTGGCAGTAGACGGCGAGCAAGCAGCCTATTGGCAACGCTTGGCTGATCGTCAGTCAACGACGGAAATGGCGGCAGCCTAGAAGATAAGTCAGTGGTTTGGCCGCTGAGATCAGTGAATGAGGAAATCAGTGTCCGAGACGCTACCGACAGTGCTAGATATTGAAGCGTCCGGATTTGGGCGCGGCAGCTATCCTATTGAAGTTGGCATTGCTCGTGCCGACGGTAGCTGCTGCGCGTTTCTCATTCAGCCGTTGGAGGAGTGGACGCATTGGGACTCCAAAGCTGAACTTTTACACGGAATTTCCCGAGCTCGCTTACAGCGAGAAGGCCACCCTGTGCGCCAAGTGGCACAGTGGTTAAACGACGAACTGCGTGACATAGGCAAAGCCTATAGTGATAGTTGGGGATACGATAACACCTGGCTATCGCTGCTGTTTCACCATGCGGGAATGCTGCCGCGCTTTCGTTTAGAAGCATTACGGATTTTGCTCAGCGAAGAGCAGCAAGCATTGTGGAGTAACACAAAGGAAGCTGTCATCGCTGAACGTGGTATACACCGTCATCGCGCGGGCGAAGATGCTCGTCTGTTACAGCTCACTTATCAGCGTACCTTTATGCTAACTGAAGGCACTAAGCGCTGATGCTGGGAGCGTTCTTAGACGGGTCTTAAGTACTGGTTTTAAACGCTGCCCTTAAGTACTTGCCTTTACTATATCTCTTTAATACAGCCGGTTTACGCTGAATCAAGCTGTGTTTCTAATGCAGCCAGTAGTTGGTTGGGCGTGGGCGCATCCATCAACATATCGCGTGTTGTTTGGGCCAAAAAGCCGTGGCTGACGGTGCTATCCAAAAAGGTAAGCAGTGGAGCATAAAAGCCATCGGTGTCGAGTAGACCCATGGGTTTTTCGTGAAGCCCTAAATAGCCCCAGGTCCAGATTTCAAACAGCTCTTCAAAGGTGCCTATGCCGCCAGGCAGGGCAATAAAAGCGTCAGCATTGGCGGCCATAGTCGCTTTGCGTTCGTGCATATTTGGCACGCGTATAAGCTCAGTCAAGCCAAAGTGTGCCTGCTCGCGCTCAACAAGGTGATCTGGCATCACGCCAATCACTTTGCCGCCTGCATCCAGCGTCGCATTGGCGAGTGCCCCCATTAAACCAATACGTGCACCGCCATAAACAAGCGTGTGCCCGCGGTCGGCAATGGCGGTGCCAAGCGTGTTGGCGGCTTGGCGAAAAGCAGGGGTGTTCCCTTCACGCGAGCCGAGGTATACACAAATTCGTGCCATGGTAAGCGTCCTTATGACAGATCAGCTGCTTATAAATGAGCGGTGAGTTATCAAGCCATGAATGTGCCGTTAGCTTAGGCAGCTCTGAACGTTATAGTGTTCATCCATCCATTGCCCGATCACGTTATTACCACATAAATGGTGGGCATACTGAGTGTGCAGGCAGCGTACCTGTTGCCAGTTGCTAATGCCGCCCACGCCACGTTCGGTGAGAACATCGCTATAGCCAAGCTTAGCGACTTCATCGCGTTGGGCATCACTCATATACGCCCAGCGTGCTTTAACGTAATCGTGATGGCTTTGTTGGTAAGCATCTAGAAATTCAGGTTCTTCCTGAAGGCGTTGTTCCAGCGACTTAATGACACCCACGGCTTCAATCCGTGAGATCTCAATTTTGAGCAGATCGGAGCATAGCCAGTAAAGGGTGGGAAACGGTTTGCCATCGACAATCGGCGCCATACGCAGCACAAGCGGAGTGCCGTGGGCATCGGTAGCCGCAACGGCTTCAATACCGCGGGGAGGACGCCCGAGCTGTTGAGTGATAATAGCTAGCTGGCGCTCATTGGGAACTTGGTCGGTACGAATTACCATTACGTGGGTATCTCACTGTCGGTCATCTTGAATAAACTTATTTGAGCGGCCAACAGCACGGAAGAAGCAGCGGTTCAACTGCTCGGGAGACGCCACATAGCACCATGTCCGCTCGCAGTACTCTGCGGCCCGCGCCATTAACACATCGTAAAGCCGATTGAACGGGGCATCATAATCGTAAGGATCTGCGCCGAACAAGCGGATATGCGGGTAGTCTGCAAAGCGCTCCATAAAATAGCGCTCAAGGTCGGCTTCAACGGCGCGGTGCTGCGCCGTATTATCCGGATCGATCCAAAGATTATAACGGATTGCCATGGGGATCTCCCAGCGCCCCGCCGAACGGAGGGGAGTGAATTAAGCCGGCGTTGGCGCGCTGTGTAAGTGTGCGGATAGCGCATCACGCAAATCACCTTCAATAGGTACCGCACGCTTTTCTTGATGGTCGTATTGCACCAGTATGGTATGCCCCACATTAGTCAGCGTGCCATGTTGGCGCGCCTCCTGAGTCACTGTAAACGAGCTGGTACCTAAACGTGTCAAATAGGTACGTAATTCGATGTCGTGGCCGTAGAACAGTTCAGCACGGTAATCGACTTCCATCCGCGCCATAATCAAACGCCACTGTTTAGGGTTGAGGTCTGGCGTAAATAGTTTGAATAAGTCGTTACGTGCCAACTCAAACCAAGCTGGCAGACGGGTATTGTTAATATGGCCTAGCGCATCGGTGTCGTAAAAAGCTGGCTCAATCATACGGGTGAACATCAGGTCATCCTTATTGGTTATTAGCAATTCAGGTTAACCAGAATTACCCCTAGCGAGCGCTTGGTCAAGTGGCGCGACGTTGATACCAGGCGGAGAACTGCATCCAGCCAAGTAGCCACAGTGTGGCAGTTGCGAACCCCGCTAATGTTCCCCAGAAAAGACCTAACGTGCTGTAAGTCAAAGAAACGCATAGCGTATAACTCAGCAACGAGCCAAGCCCCATAGGGTAGTGTTTGATCACGGTTGCCGCTGGCGCGAACCCATAGTTTAGATGCAGAATGAGCAGAAAAGGCAGCATGGTGACTGGAAACGCCGCTAGTGTGCCCGCCCAAGCGGGTGGCAGCCAATGCGCGAGCCAGGTAATCACAAAAACGATGGCGGTGGCCAAGCATGCTCGCGCGGCAAGTGCGGGAAGCGAAAAGGCGCGACTGGCGGGACTTTTTACATCAGGAATACTGCGGAATAACAGGCTGAACACAGCGATAGCACAGAGTGTCAGCAGCGTGCCGCTAAGCCGCGTAAAATTGAATTGGGCAAG
Source organism: Halomonas sp. 3A7M (assembly GCF_014897875.1). NCBI lineage: Bacteria > Pseudomonadati > Pseudomonadota > Gammaproteobacteria > Oceanospirillales > Halomonadaceae > Halomonas > Halomonas sp. 3A7M. Next base: position 78,509 of record NZ_JABUZD010000171.1, on the reverse strand, counting down.
TACGGTGCTAACCGCGAACCACGCAATAAAACCGCCTGCTAAGCCGCCAGCGATGCCTTTGAATCCTGGTTGGCGACCTGCCACTAAATAGCCTGCGACTAACGCCATTGTTGCAGTGAAGCCTGCCAGTGTATGTACCGCGCTTTGAGTTGCAAACAGCGGGGAAATTTCTAAACCAATAAAAAACAGCGCTAACGCGGTTCCTAATGGGTAACCCGCCAGTAGCCCTGCTATACGAGGACTGGCACGCACCGCGATGGCACCAAGCCCGAGCACCATGCTAATCGAGAGGCCTAGTTTTGCCAGTTGCCAAGTGAGAGGAACCTCTATCATGCGGTGTTTTCCTTGCTGTTATCAAATCACAAAGTCGCGGGTGCGCAAGCGCGGTTAGTGACACACATCGTCAGTGGAAATTTTCGCTAGCTACACCAGACGTAGGCCTTGTTGGTCGCGCCAAGCAGCCTCTAAGGCATTTTCGAGCGGCACTTTTAAGTGGGACGGCAATGCATCATGGGCGGCGTGCAGCGAATCAAATGATCGGTTGCGCAGCCAGCAGTAAGCCCAGGCGCAGGCCTCCGCATCACTTTGTGGGGTGGGGCGGGCAGGCATTTGGTTGAGCAAAAATACTGCGGTGCGAGGTGCCCAGAGTGGTATCTCGCCATGCTCTTCGCGGCTCCACTGCTCAAGTGTGGCACCGCTTGGCGTCTCATCGGGGGTGCCTAGTTTGGCGACCCGTGCCGTTTCAGCCAAAATGAGTGCCAGTTGGTCAGTATCGGCTTGGCCAAGTGAACGCCATTGCCGCAACAACGCCGGTAGTCCCGCGCGCATCTTGGTATAAAAGTCATCTTGCGGCATGCTCAATAGTTACTCCCAAGAACATAAGTGAGATTAATTATGGCGTTTGATTTTTCCACGCCCGTCGAGCGACGCTCTCCAAAAGGGGATTATGCCTCGCAAAAATGGCATCGCTATGCTGCAAACGTACTGCCGTTGTGGGTGGCAGATATGGATTTTTGCTCACCGCCCGCCGTGATTGAGGCGCTACGTGCTCGGGTGGCGCACGGTGTCTATGGCTATGGTGAAGTGCCCGATACGTTAAGCGAAACCCTCTGCCAGTGGAGCGCCCACCATTACGATTGGCCTATTCAGCCCGATTGGCAACAGTGGTTGCCTGGGGTTGTGCCCGCGTTGCACTTTGCGGCGATGGCGCTCACCAAGCCAGGTGAAGGGGTTCTGACGATTGCCCCGATTTATCCACCTTTTCTGGCCGTTGCAGAGCGCACAGGACGGCTGGCCCAGCAAGCGATGTTAGCTGAGCCGGCGTCCCCTGGCGAGCCTTGGCAATTGGATATTGACGCGTTAGAAGCCGCGATAACGCCGCAAACCCGTCTGCTGCTGTGGTGCCACCCGCATAATCCAACAGGGCGTGTATGGAGTGACCAAGAGCTTACCAAGTTGGCCGCGGTCGTTGAGCGGCATGATTTATGGGTTGTCTCTGATGAGTTGCACTGCGATCTGCTGCTAAACGAGGGAGCCCAACATCGCCCCCTGGCTGCCATGTTCCCGGAACTGGCTAAACGAACGATCACGCTGTGGGCGCCGTCAAAAACGTTCAACCTTGCGGGGCTGACCAGTGCCTGTGCCGTTATTCCTGATGCTACGCTGCGTAAGCGCTTTGCTGAGGCCACAAAAGGCTTTTTGCCGGATGGCAATGTACTGGGGCTGGTTGCTGCTGAAGCGGCTTATCGCGAAGGTGAGCCCTGGCGTCAAGCGCTGTTAGCGGTACTGCGTGATCACCGCGCTACGCTGCAGGCACGGGTAGCGTTATGGCCGGGAGTGACCATGAGCGAGCCGGAATCTACTTACCTTGCGTGGCTGGATATGCGCGAGGCGGGACTAGGCGATTCGCCCGCCAAAGCATTACTGGAACGGGCGGGCGTGGCACTTTCTGATGGGGCTGCGTTTGGCTGCCCTGGGTTCGTGCGGCTTAATTTTGGTACTACCGCTTCGCAACTGGAAGCGGCATTAGCAAGAATGGATAAGCTGCTGAAAGCCTGATCAGTACTGGCCTGTAACTAATTAATACAGCAGGGCAAATAGCTTGCGCCGATAGGTCACGGTTAGCGGATGGTCGGCACCCAGAGCGTCGAATACTTGCAATAAGGTTTTACGGGCCGCGTCGTCGTTATAGGCGCGGTCATCCTTCATCAAACCAAGCAACCCCTCAAGGCCTGTTTCGTATTGGCCATCGGCAACATGGCGCAGTGCACGCTGGTACCGCGCTTCACTGTCGTTGCGATCACCCAGCGCGGCGACTTCTTCTACAGAAAGGGCCTGCTCGCTAAATTCGATACTGGCTCGCACACCGCGGGCAGGTGCCGCATCACGCTCTTCGGGGGGCAAGTTGTCGAGCACGCTGCGGGCATCATCTCCGCGCTTTTCAGCCACGAGTGCCCTTGCAAGGCCGATCTGGTAGGCGTAATGCTCTGGATACTGGCTAATCAAGGTTTGATAGATTTCGCGCGCGCCTGCTGCATCGCCCGCTGCTAATGCCTCTTCGGCTTGATCTTCTGGACTAGGCGGTGCATCACCTGGGGCTGGGAAGTAGCGGTTTAGCCACTCGCGCACTTCCTTTTCAGGTAATACGCCTTGGAAGCTATCGACCAAGCCGCCTTGGCTAACGAGCTTAACATCGGGGGCTGAGCGCACGCCTAACTGGCTAGCGATTTCCGGATTGGCTTCAATATCCAGCTTGCCAAGCAGGAAAGCACCCGCGTATTCGACAACTAACTTTTCCAACACCGATAGCAGAGCATTGCCACTGGCGTTTGAAGGTGAGTAGCAGCCCAGTAGCACTGGCACCTGCATCGATGCTTCGAGCACTTGCTGAATATTGCCAGCATTAAGCTCAATAATAACTTCTTCAGGTGTTACGGAAGGGCGAACTGTGCTCGCTTCTTCGTTGTCGATACTAGCGGGTTCCGTGGTCAACGGATTGCCGGTACGGGGGTCAATAATGGACATGGCTAAGCTCTGCATCGCTTGAAATGGATTACGTCATGATATGCAGGCAACCGGGTAAGGATTCAAGGAAACAGTGGTAAATAAAGTACCCATCACAAAAAGTGCTCCTCATGAATCGAAATCTGGGTCACTTGTCAGGCGTGTCGATAACGACCTCGACTGTTTCGTTTGCGACGTGTCGCTTAGTTTGCAAGATGGTTTTGTCGCTATTCGGCGTATTCGTGCCAAAATGCGACTTAAGAGTAATGCCACCCCGGCACGAGTGAGTGTTCACTGCAGTAATGGGAAACTAAGAAGCGCCAGCGCCACCTATACTAATAAAAAGAAAAACTGATGATCTAAAGGTGACGGAGGGTAAATCGATGACATCAGACAAAGCAAAAGACCTGACAGCAAATTTCCATCGTGCGGGCGAGCCGCAAACCCTTGGTTTTCTCCTGTTAGATAATTTCACGCTAATTTCCCTGGCTTCAGCCATTGATCCTTTGCGGATGGCCAATCAATTGGCCGGCCGTGAACTATACCGCTGGTATACCCTGACCCAAGATGGCTTGCCGGTACGTGCCAGTGATGGGTTGCAGGTAACGCCTGACGCCTCTATGCACACCCCCTTGTCGCTAGAGTGGGTCGTTGTGTGCGGAGGAGTGGGGCCTCAGCATAGTGTTACTCGTGAGCATGTGCGTTGGCTTCAGTCGCAGTCGCGTCAACTAAGACGTTTAGGCTCGGTATGTACGGGAAGCTGGGCGCTGGGTCAGGCAGGGCTGCTTGACCACTATGAGACCAGCATCCATTGGGAGTGCCTGGCCTCCATGCAGGAAGCTTTCCCGAACGTCATCCTGACGACCTTTCTGTTTTCGATTGACCGGGATCGATTCACGGCGTCTGGCGGCACAGCACCGCTCGATATGATGCTGAACCTGATTGCTCATGATCATGGACGCGAGCTGTCGGCAGGTATCTCCGAGATGTTTATCTATGAGCGTGTGCGTAATGAGCAGGATCAGCAGCGCGTTCCTCTTAAACACGTACTCGGTACTACCCAGCCTAAACTGTTGGAAATTGTCGCATTGATGGAATCCAACCTTGAGGAACCGATCGAACTCGATGAGCTCGCTCGTTATGTTAATGTTTCGCGTCGTCAGTTAGAGCGTCTGTTCCAACGCTATCTGCTCTGCTCGCCATCGCGTTATTATCTCAAGCTGCGCTTAGTGCGCGCTAGACAGCTGCTTAAGCAAACGCCTTTATCGATCATCGAGATTGCTTCCGTTTGTGGCTTCGTTTCTACGCCCCATTTTTCTAAGTGTTACCGTGAATACTTTGGCGTACCGCCAAGAAATGAGCGCCTCGGGGTGCACGATCGGCAAGGCAATAATCACGCCAAGTCGCCACCACTGATCAAACGGTGGGGGGGCGAACCCAATACCAATGAACCTTTCTCAAGCGCTCAGCAGGCGCTGGCGTGCGCTCAGGGAGAGCCTACCTTTGCCAGCGTGACGCTGTTGAAATGATATCTCCTACTTTCCTACGCAGCCAATGATGAGAGCGTGCTACCCAGCGTCGGGTAGCACGTTTTTTTATATCGATGCCACGCTGCTGCAACTATCAAAAGATCCCAAGTAGCTGTCGTGTTCACGACACAATGACGTTTTTGGAATTTCCGTCGTCGTTTCCAAGAGCAGCCCAACCCAACGTCAGCGCTATGCTCGCTACATAAATCAATGTTGGAGCTTAGCTATGACACCCTCAGAACTGCACGATGACGCTATCGTCATCGATGGCTTGATTATCGCCAAATGGAATCGTGAGCTGCTTGAGGACATGCGTCGGGGTGGTTTGACAGCTGCTAACTGCACTGTTTCGGTGTGGGAAGGGTTTCAGGCCACGGTCGATAATATCGTCAAGTCGAACCAACTGATGGCCGAGTGTAGCGACCTGGTACGCCCGGTACGCACCACCGCTGATATCACGCGTGCGAAAGAAGAGGGCAAGACAGGGATCATCTTTGGTTTCCAGAATGCGCATGCGTTTGAGGATCAAATCGGCTACGTAGAGATCTTCAAGCAGCTGGGCGTAGGCATCGTGCAGATGTGCTACAACACCCAGAATCTAGTGGGAACCGGCTGCTACGAGCGTGACGGCGGACTGTCTGGCTTTGGCCGTGAGATTGTCGCTGAGATGAACCGTGTTGGCATTATGTGCGATCTCTCTCATGTCGGTGCCAAGACCTCTGAAGAGGTGATTCTCGAATCCAAAAAGCCGGTCTGTTATTCCCACTGCCTGCCCTCCGGTCTCAAAGAGCACCCGCGCAACAAATCCGATCAAGAGCTTAAGTTCATTGCTGACCATGGCGGTTTCGTCGGTGTCACCATGTTCGCGCCTTTTCTCAAAAAGGGCATCGACTCCACCATCGAAGACTACTGCGAAGCGATCGAGTACGTCATGAATATCGTTGGTGAAGATGCTATCGGCATTGGCACTGATTTCACCCAAGGGCACGGTCAAGAGTTCTTCGAGTGGCTGACTCACGACAAGGGCTACGCCCGTCGTTTGACAGACTTTGGCAAGATCATTAATCCCAAAGGCATTCGCACCATCGGAGAGTTCCCCAATCTCACCGAGGCGCTCCTTAAGCGCGGCTTTAGTGAAACTCAGGTAAGGAAGGTCATGGGTGAGAACTGGGTGCGCGTCCTCAAGGATGTCTGGGGCGCCTAAACGCTTGCTCCATAAGATTGATAGGAGCGATGGGATAAGCCTGCTCCTTAGCCAAGAATAATGATGTAGAGGATGATACCCGTGACCAAACTGGCCCCCGCACTGCCTATCGAAGTCGATAGTGAAACCGGCGTCTGGACGACTGATGCGCTGCCGATGCTCTATGTACCACGGCACTTTTTTATCAACAACCATGTGGCCGTCGAAGAGGCGCTAGGTGCTGAAAAGTACGCTGAAATCCTCTATCACGCTGGCTATAAGAGCGCCTGGCACTGGTGTGAGAAAGAAGCTGAGTGCCATGGCCTCGAAGGTGAAGCCGTTTTTGAGCACTACATGCTGCGTCTCTCTCAGCGTGGCTGGGGCCACTTCATCACCGAACAGATTGATCTTGACGCTGGCACGGCTCAGGTGCGGCTAGAACATAGCGCCTTCGTTTACCAACTGGGTAAGGTTGGGCGCAAGGTCGAGTACATGTTCACTGGCTGGTTTGCTGGGGCCATGAATCAAATTCTCGCTGCACGGGGTAGTACGCTGCGCACCGTTGCTGAGCAGACTCAGAGCGCTGCCGAACCCGGCTGTGATGTCGGCGTCTTCGCTGTCAAACCGCTGCCCGATGCTGCCCACTAACCCTGGGTACGAGGAGAGATAACCATGGCATTTGACGCAATCTTTGAGCCAATCGAGATCGGCAAGCTGACCATCCGCAACCGTGTGGTCAGTACCGCCCATGCCGAGGTGCATGCCACTGACGGTGGTATGACGACTGAGCGCTACGTCAGGTATTACGAAGAAAAATCCAAGGGTGGCTGTGGCCTGTGTATCTGCGGTGGCTCATCAGTGGTGTCCATTGATAGCCCCCAGGGTTGGTGGAGTTCGGTGAACCTTTCTACCGATCGCATCATTCCACACTTTCAGAATCTGGCGGACGCCGTGCACAAGCATGGCGGCAAGATCATGATCCAGATTACCCATATGGGACGTCGCTCACGCTGGGACGGCTTCGATTGGTCGACTCTGGTATCCCCCTCTGGTATCCGCGAGCCGGTGCACCGCTCTACCTGCAAGACCATCGAGGAGGAGGAGATCTGGCGCATCATCGGTGACTTCGCCCAGGCCGCGCGCCGGGCCAAGGAAGGCGGCCTCGACGGCGTCGAGCTGTCTGCCGTTCACCAGCACCTGATCGACCAGTTCTGGAGCCCGCGGGTCAACAAGCGCGAGGACCAGTGGGGCGGTAGTTTCGAAAATCGCATGCGCTTCGGCATGGAAGTACTCAAAGCGGTGCGCGCCGAAGTGGGCGATGACTTCGTGGTGGGTATGCGCATTTGTGGTGACGAATTCCACCCGGATGGCCTCTCACATGAAGACATGAAGCAGATCGCCGCTTATTACGATGCCACTAAAATGGTCGACTTTTTCGGCGTCATCGGCTCTGGCTGCGACACTCACAACACGCTCGCCAACGTTATCCCCAATATGTCTTATCCACCGGAGCCTTTTCTACATCTGGCGGCGGGGATCAAGGAAGTGGTGAATGTGCCGGTGATCCACGCCCAGAATATTAAAGATCCCAATCAGGCCCAGCGTATTCTCGAAGGGGGCTACGTGGATCTGGTGGGCATGACCCGGGCGCATATTGCTGACCCTCACCTGATTGCCAAGATCAAGATGGGGCAGATAGATCAGATTAAACAGTGCGTGGGGGCTAACTACTGCATCGACCGCCAATACCAGGGCCTGGATGTACTGTGTATTCAAAACGCTGCCACCTCGCGGGAATACATGGGCCTGCCGCATATCATTGAAAAGACCGAGGGCGTTAAGCGCAAAGTTGTGGTGGTTGGCGGTGGCCCCGGCGGTATGGAGGCAGCTCGCGTTGCTGCTGAGCGCGGTCATGATGTCACCCTGTTTGAGGCGGCTGATGCCCTGGGTGGGCAGATCACTATCGCTGCTCAGGCTCCGCAGCGCGACCAAATCGCCGGTATCACTCGTTGGTACCAGCTGGAATTGGCACGCCTGAAAGTCGACCTGCGATTAGGGGCTCGTGCCGATGAGGCAACCTTGCTTGATCTACGCCCCGATATCGTGGTGCTCGCCACCGGTGGCCAACCCTTCCTTAGCCAGCACCCCGAGTGGGGCTATTCGGAGAATGCTGAGGAGAGCCTGGTGGTCAGCACCTGGGATATTCTCTCAGGCAAGGTGGCACCCGGCAAAAACGTGCTGATTTATGACGCCATCTGCGAATTCTCCGGCGTCTCAGCGGCAGATTTTCTAGCTGATAAGGGCGCCAAGGTCGAGATCGTCACCGACGATATCAAGCCCGGCGCGGCGGTGGGCGGTACTACCTTCCCCACCTACTACCGCAGCCTGTACGAGAAAGAAGTGATCATGTCCTCTGACTTGATGCTGCATAAGGTCTACCGCGAGGGCGACGGCCTAGTGGCTGTGCTCGAAAATGAGTATACCGGTGCCTTGGAAGAGCGAGTGGTTGATCAGGTGGTCGTCGAAAACGGCGTGCGTCCTGACGAGGCGCTTTATTACGCCCTCAAAGAGCAGTCTCGCAACAAAGGGCAGGTGGATCTGGAGGCGCTCTATGCCATCCAGCCTCAGCCTAGCCTAAGTGAAGAAGGGGACGGCTTTTTACTCTTCCGCCTGGGCGACTGCACGGCACCGCGTAATACCCATGCGGCCATCTACGACGCCCTGCGAATCTGCAAGGACTTTTGACCTGAGCGAGAGCCGGGGCGCCGGTGGTAGACCGTAGCGAGGGTCATTTGCCATGGCCGTAAAACAGTTCCATACGTTTACGGCATTTCCGCCATCCATGGCGGTCAGATGGCAAATGTAGCGCCCAGGGATGGGTTTACAGCGCCCTCGCAGAGGTCTGCCGCCGGAGCAGCCCCGCCGCGAAAGATGAGGTGAGTACCATGCTCGAAACGCTCTTGCCGATACTGATTTTTACTGCTCTGGCCCTGGCAGTAATCGGCGCTGTACGCCGTATACGCCTTTGGCGTCAGGGGCGCCCCTCGCGGGTGAACCTACTCCAGGGGTTGATGGCCCTGCCGCGCCGCTATTTGGTGGATCTGCACCATGTCGTGGGGCGCGACAAAATGATCTCCAATACCCACGTAGCCACCGCCGGAGGCTTCGTGGCTGCCGCCGTGCTGATGATCCTGGTGCATGGTCTGGGTATCGCTAACCCATTGCTAGGCGGGTTGCTGTTACTGGCTAGCACCTCCATGTTCGTCGGTAGCCTCTTCGTAGCGCGTCGGCGGCTTAACCCTCCTGCACGGCTCTCCAAAGGCCCCTGGATGCGGCTGCCAAAGAGCCTGATGGCGTTTTCGATAGGCGTTTTCCTGATCACACTGCCCACAGTAGGTTTGTTGCCTGAAGGGTTAGTAGAAGGCAGCGGTAGCTGGCTTCTGGCGCTGGCGTTGGCGGGCGTTGTGGTTTGGGGTCTGGGCGAAATGTTCTTTGGCATGACCTGGGGCGGCCCAATGAAGCACGCCTTCGCTGGCGCCTTACATCTCGCCTTTCACCGTCGTGCTGAGCGCTTTGGTGGTGGCCGGTCAACGGGGCTCAAAGCACTGAACCTGGAAGATGAGACAGCGCCTCTGGGCGTGGAAAAGCCTGCTGACTTTACCTGGAATCAACTGCTGGGCTTCGATGCCTGCGTGCAGTGCGGCCGCTGCGAGGCGGTGTGCCCTGCGTTTGCTGCTGGCCAACCGCTCAATCCCAAAAAGCTGATTCAAGACATGGTGGTGGGTTTTGCCGGTGGTAGCGATGCTGGCTATGCCGGTTCTCCTTATCCTGGTAAGCCAGTGGGAGAGCACCAAGGCGCTCCCCATGCGCCTATCGTGGCGCCTGTTGTTATGAAAGAGGGAAAGGCGTTGGTTGACGCCGAGACTCTCTGGTCGTGCACGACCTGCCGTGCCTGTGTCGAGGAGTGCCCAATGATGATTGAGCACGTGGATGCGATTGTCGATATGCGCCGCCACCTGACCTTGGAGCGGGGTAAGACACCCAATAAAGGTGCTGAGGTGCTCGACAACCTGATTGCTACCGACAATCCCGGCGGTTTCGACCCAGGCTCACGGCTCAACTGGGCGGCGGATCTTAACCTACCGCTAATGGCTGACCTAAAGCAGGTTGATGTGCTGTTGTGGTTGGGGGATGGCGCCTTTGATATGCGTAACCAGCGAACCCTACGTGCCCTGGTTAAAGTACTGCGTGCTGCCGAAGTAGACTTCGCCGTGTTAGGTGCTGAAGAGCGCGACAGTGGTGATGTGGCAAGACGATTGGGCGATGAAGCGACGTTCCAGTCCCTGGCTAAGCGCAATATTGCCACCCTGGCCAAGTATCGCTTCCAGCAGATTGTCACCTGTGATCCGCATAGTTTTCATGTGCTGGGCAATGAGTATGGCGAGTTGGGTGGTGCCAACTACGAGGTGCGCCACCACAGTACCTTTATTGCTGAATTGTATGACGCCGGACGGCTGACCTTTGCTCCCTGGAAAGGTGGCAGCGTTACTTATCACGACCCATGTTACTTGGGACGCTATAACGGTGAATACGAAGCCCCGCGGCGAGTGCTTAAAGCGCTGGGCATCCAGGTGGCCGAGATGGAGCGCTCTGGGTTCCGTTCGCGCTGCTGTGGCGGCGGCGGTGGGGCGCCAATCACGGATATTCCTGGTGAGCGCCGAATTCCCGACATGCGCATGAATGACGTTAAAGAGAGCGGCGCCGAGCTAGTGGCGGTGGGCTGTCCACAGTGCACTGCCATGCTGGAAGGTGTGGTGGATGCCAGCGCTGAAGTGCGCGATATCGCCGAACTGGTAGCTGATGCCCTGGTAGAGCGCCCTGCTGACGATGTGTCTGGGGTATCCCGCCGAACCACTGCAGTGACGACTGCTGAAGAGGTGACCTTATGAGTGAGATTATTCGCCGCGATCCGCGTCGCGAGTGGATCGCCCGGAACCGTCTTCATCCAGACCACACCAGTGTGCTCGCCGCCCTTGGCGTAAACAGGGAAGGCGGCGGAGCAGCCAGTGAGTGGCTGGGTCCCAACGGCGTGGTGCGTAAGAATCCTCGCGCCATCGGTTTTATCGGCCCCAATGGCGTCAAACGGATTGATCGTAGCGGCCTCCAGCAAGGTGGACAGGCCGCCGCGACCACTACGGCGGCCCGTGATAGCCGCCGCAGGGTGATCATTGATCAGCCCGCCTTTCTGGTAGCAGTAGTACCCGACCTGACCGGTGGCCGCCTTTCAAGCCATGATAAGGATCTGTTGGGATTAGCCAGACGCGTGGCGGATGCCGATGCCGAACAGCCTGGCGCTGTGGTGGCGGTCTTATTCGGCGAGCATAAGGAAGAAGCGCTTGGTGAAGCCGGGATCGATCGCGTCGTGCATCTTGATGATGAACTTTACGCAGGGTTTGCTCCCGAGGCACGGCTGGCGGTGTTAAGTGCCGTCGAACGGGAGATGACGCCGCGTTTCTGGCTGTTGCCGGACTCCCCCCTAGGCGGAGCTGATCTGGGGCGGCGGCTTGCCTTACGCCTGGGTGAACGCGCTGCCACGGGGGTGTGGCAGGTGGAAGTTGATAATGAGGCCTCCTTGGGTTGGCGCTGCACTGCCCGTGGCGCCGCTGGAAGCCTGGATATCCAGCGCCCTCTGCCGCGGGTTGCCCTGGCACTGGCCGAGTGCGCTGAGCCGGTGGATGAGACGCGGCATGCGGCTGAGCGCCAGACCTTGGCGGCGCCTATTCCCACCACTCTATCGCGCATTGAAGACCTGGGGCAGGTGGCAGTGGATCCCGCTGGTGTGGCGCTGGCCGAGGCTGAGTTCATCCTCTCTGCTGGCAATGGTGTTAAACAGTGGGACGCCTTCCACCATGCTGCGAAAGTGCTCGGTGCTACCGAAGGGGCCTCGCGTGTCGCGGTGGATGACGGCTTTATGGCTCGTGATCGGCAGGTAGGTGCAACCGGAACCTGGGTAACCGCCCGCGTCTATATGGCGGTGGGTATTTCAGGCGCTATCCAGCACCTACAGGGCATTCAACGCTGCGACAAGGTGGTGGCCATCAATCTCGATCCGGGGTGCGACATGATCAAACGCGCAGACCTGGCGGTGATAGGCGACAGCACGCAAATTCTTGCTGCGTTAGTGGCGATGGTGGAACAGCAGCGAGGAGGGCAGCGCGATGCGGCCTGAACAACAGCAAAAACAACAAAAAACGGGTATCGACGTAGCGGTGCTGGTCTCCATAGGCCGTCACCCCACAACCGGTCGTGCGAGGCGCGCCGAGCAGGATGCACGGGGTCTGGAGCTTGCCCTAGCCATGGAAGCAGAACTGCCGGGTAGTCGGATTGACGTACTGCACGCTGGTTCTCAGGATGTCGACAGCGAGGCAGCTCTGCGCAGTTACTTAGGTATGGCCACAGGCGTTGGTATGGGGCTTGAGTCCATGACTTTGCTGGAGCAGCCTGAAGGCAGCGATGCTATTCTGCCGCTGGTGGAACATTTAGCCGCTACCTCACCTCAGCTAGTGATCACCGGTACCCGGGCCGAGCGCGGAGAAGGTTCTGGGCTTTTGCCCTATGCGTTGGCGGAGCATCTCGGTTGGCCGTTAGTGAATAGCTTGGCGTCCATAGAGACAGTGGAAAATGGTGTGGTAACGCTGCTTCAGGCGCTGCCGCGGGGACAGCGTCGCCGTCTCAAGGTGCGCTTGCCCGCCATCATCAGCGTGGATGAAGCAGCGCCGGCGGCGCGTCAGAGCGCCTTCGGCCCGGCTCGTCGAGCCACCCTCTCGGTGGCGCCCACTACCTCTGAAGCCGACAGTGAGTTGGCCCAGTGGCACTTGAGCCCCGCACGTAAACGGCCTAAGCGTCTGAAAATCATCAAAGCCGCCTCTGCAAGAGACCGCTTCAAGGCGGCGGCTTCCAAAGCCGAGGGCAAGGGCGGGCAAGTGCTTACCGACGTTACCCCTGAGCAGGGCGCCGAGGCGATCTACAAGTTGCTCAAGGAAGAGGACGTGCTGCGCTGAAGTCTTTTGATCACGGCATGTTAGCACTCTTAAAGCCCGCCCTTTATTGGCGGGCTTCTTGTTATCTATTATTTAATCTCTGAGTCTTTATTTTCGAAGCCTTTACGTTTTAAGTCTTTACGTTCTCTGTCGTTATCTTCTTCTATGTTGTTATGACCTATTTGCCAGCAAAGCCAGGGTAAAGCCGCAGGCGCTGTCTTTCTAGATGTAACCCCATCCAGGCGTGTAGTACTAGCACCGTGATGACGATGACCCCGCCCAATAGTGTTGATGCCGTTGGCGTCTCGCCTAATAGCCACCACACCCATAGTGTGCCCAATGCGGTTTCCACCAGGTAAAACAGTGCCACCTCGGTAGACGGCAGGTAACGGGTGGCGCTATTGATCAGCACCGTGGCCAGAGGCATCTGCACTAGCCCCATCAGTGCCAGCACGCCATAACGCTCGGCATCAAGCGCCAGCGGCGAGGCCATGGGCAGAGCAATTGCTGCTGAGAGCAGTCCGCCACCAGCAATCACCGTCATGGGGTCAATGGCGGGATAGCGGCGTAGCAAGGTCAGGTTACCGCCGATGGCCGCCGCAGCCGTTAAGGCATACAGGTTACCCGCCAGCATTCCCATGGCGCCTTCGCCCAAGAACACCAAACCCATACCCAGCATGCAGACGGCAATGGCTACCAAGGTTCTTAGCGGCACCTTTTCATGTAGGAAAACCCGTGAAAACAGTGCGGCAAACAGTGGCGCTGTGCTCAGTATTACTACCACGTTGGCCACATTGGCGTTCATTACTGCGAGGACGAAGAGGCTCGACATTAGACCCAGCAGCAGCGCTGAGGCGAGTGACGAAAACGGATGGCTTCTCAGTGCCCCTAATCGATTACCCACACAGCACAGGACTCCCAGCACGCAGAACATCAAGAAACCGCGCCAGAATACGATGGTCCAGCCATCGGTGTTAGCTAGGCGGATCAGCAGACCGTCGAAACTGAGGAACACCACGCCCAGTATCACCATGGCCAGACCGCGCTGGTAAGAATTTGACTGCATTGTCTTGGTTCCTGGTCGGTAAAAGAGAGCAACCGCCCGCTGGTTGGGCGGGCGGTTGCGGGGGAGATTACTTGGCGGTTTTGGGTATTGCGTTAAGTTGTTGCCACTCCTTATTAAGGCCTATGTAAAGGCTGACGCACATCATTAATAGTACCAGTGTGAAGGGCAGCCCCGTGGCTACCGCGCCTGCCTGAAGCGCACTGAGCGCGGTGCTACCGCCGCCATACAGCAGCACTCCAGCAATGACGCCTTCAAGTGCGGCCCAGAAAACACGCTGGCCCTTAGGTGCATCGGTTTTGCCACCGGCGGTGATGTTATCGATTACCAACGAGCCGGAGTCTGATGAAGTGATGAAGAAAACCAGCACCAGGATAATGGCTAGTGTTGACGTTATGCTGGTGAGAGGCAACTGTTCCAGCATATGGAACATGGCGAGTGAGACATCACCAATGCCGTTGGCCAGTTCGCCTAATGCCGTTAGTCGCCTGAAAAAGAGCTGTACCGCCGAAGGCGCTCATCCAAACCAGCGTGACTAGCGTTGGTACCAGCAGTACGGCAATTAGAAACTCCCGAACGGTACGTCCACGCGAGACGCGAGCGATAAACATGCCGACAAACGGAGACCAGGAGATCCACCACGCCCAGTAAAAGATGGTCCAGCCGTGGTACCAGGTGTCGTCCTCGCGTCCGATCCAGTTCGACAGCGGCAAAAGGTGGCTTACATAGTCTAGCGTTGTGGTGCCAATCCCTGTCAATATCATCAGGGTCGGGCCTGCTATCACAACGAATAGCAGCAGTATCGCCGCGATGATCATATTAATGTTTGAGAATAGCTTTACGCCACCGTCGATACCCCGCCATACCGAGAATAGTGCAATCACCGTGACCACTAGGATGATCGCCAGCTGAGTGCCAATAGTGTTGGGGATGCCGAACAGATAGGCGAGCCCACCTGCCGCTTGGGTAGCGCCAAAGCCAAGCGAGGTGGCGAGGCCGAAAATGGTGGCGAGTACGGCAAGAATATCGATGATATGACCTGCCCAGCCGCGGGTATGCTCACCTAGAAGTGGATAAAAGGCGGAGCGAAGCGTGAGTGGCAAGCCCTTATTATAGGCAAAGAACGCCAGCGAGAGTGCGACAACTGCGTAGATTGCCCACGGGTGCAGCCCCCAATGAAACATGGTCGCGCCCATGGCAGCACTAGCGCCTTCCGGCGTGCCTGCGGGGGCGTTGAGGGGCGTACCGTACCAGTCGGTGTAATAGGCCACTGGCTCAGCAACGCTCCAGAACATTAGGCCGATACCCATACCCGCCGCAAAAAGCATGGCGAACCAGGACGTGCGCGAGTACTCCGGCTTGGCATCGCTGCCGCCCAAACGAATTCGCCCGAGGGGCAAGCAGATCAGTACGAGGCAGAACACCACAAAGGTATTGCCTGCAATCATAAACAGCCAGTCAAAGTGTTCAATTGACCAGTTCTTGGCAAGCCCTAGGTGCGTGTTAGCGGCATCCGGGTAAACCAGTGCGTAAAGAATGAATAGCAGAATGGCGAGAGCAGAGAGTGGGAATACGGGGTTATGAAAATCTAACCCCATTATCTGAGTATTGTCCTGTCCGGGCGACAGGACAGGATCGTCATTGTTCTTCATTAGATGTCCTTGGTGGCTATTGTTAGATATCGGCTATGCGCCCGCATCGCCGACACAACGGATTGTTGGGCCTGTTTCAGGGTAAGAGTGTCGTGAAAGCGACCTCTAGCTATTCGTCTTGGCTAGGATGTCTTGAATAGATATGTGAGTGCCTTTGTGGGGTAAGTCCTTAGGCACGGAGGGGATAGGGTGGGAAAGCGCAATCCACCATCAAGCGCACAACAATAAACAACAGGAGCTAGCCATGAATGCAGCCAACCGCGGAGTGGTCTATAAAGGGCCGGGTGAAGTCGCCGTCGAATCTATTGCCTATCCTGAGCTCGCCATCGGTAATCGAAAGTGTGAGCACGGCGTCATTCTTAAAGTCGTCACCACCAATATCTGTGGCAGCGACCAGCATATGGTGCGCGGCCGCACCACTGCGCCATCCGGCTTGGTGCTGGGTCACGAAATCACTGGTTTGGTGGTCGAGTGTGGTCGCGACGTCGAGTTTATCCAGCCCGGCGATCTCGTCTCGGTGCCGTTTAATATTGCCTGCGGTCGCTGCCGTAACTGTAAAGAAGGCCGTACCGGCATCTGTCTAAATGTGAACCCCTCTCGTCCAGGGGCTGCTTACGGCTATGTCGATATGGGTGGCTGGGTGGGTGGCCAGACCGAATATGTCATGGTTCCCTACGCGGACTTTAATCTGCTGAAGTTCCCGGACACCGATCAAGCGATGGAGAAAATCAAAGATTTAACCCTGCTGTCCGATATCTTCCCCACCGGCTTCCACGGTTGCGTTACTGCTGGTGTCGGCCCCGGTAGCACTGTTTACATTGCCGGTGCTGGCCCTGTGGGTCTGGCGGCGGCAGTTTCTGCGCAGTTGCTTGGCGCGGCTTGTGTGATTGTCGGCGATATGGTCGAAGACCGTTTAGCTCAAGCGCGAAGCTTTGGCTGCGAGACCATTGACCTGACCCAGGACGGCGACATGGCCGACAAGATTGAGGTGATTCTCGGCGAGCGTGAAGTCGATGCCTTTGTCGATTGTGTTGGTTTCGAGGCCCACGCCTGCGGCTGCAACCATGGTAAAGAAGCACCTGCGACCGTGCTGAACTCGGCGATGTCGCTAACTCGCGCGGGCGGCCAAATCGGTATTCCTGGCCTGTATGTGACCGAAGACCCAGGTGCCGCTGATGATGCCGCTAAGCAGGGTGCTTTGAGCATGCGCTTTGGCCTCGGCTGGGCCAAATCCCACAGTTTTCATACCGGACAGTGCCCGGTAATGAAGTACCACCGCCCGCTGATGCAGGCTATTCTATTCGGTAAAGTTAAGATCGCCGATGCGGTAAATGTACAGATGATCACTCTGGATCAGGCGCCCCAAGGATATGCCGACTTCGATGGCGGAGCCGCCAAGAAATTTGTCATCGATCCCCACGGCAGCGTGCCTGCATAAGCCGGAAGTAATTGCCCGTCCGTAGAGGAGACGAGATAGATAGTTCGAGGTAGATAGTTCGGTATAGATAGTTCAAGATTGATAGTAAGACCCTAGACGGCACCCCGCGGGGTGCCGTCTTCGTTCATTCGGCATCACGCCGATCAAAATAATAATGAGTGACCCATGACCGTCCAGACCGTGACCCCCAAGCGCCGCTTTCGCGGCAAGCCCCGCGGCCGTGAACTCGATCCCATTCGTCTTGAGGGATTGCGTGAACTGCTGGGCGATGAACGCAACGATGCCGCATTGCGCCGCCGCGATTTATTGATCGAGCATCTGCATGCTCTTCAGGATGCCCGAGGGCATTTGTTGTTGGCAGACCTGCGTGCCCTGGCAACTTATATGAACCTGCCTATGGCAGCGATCTATGAGACAGCAACCTTTTATGCTCACTTCGATGTCATCCATGAAGACCAGGAAGTGCCCCCGGCGTTGACCATCCGCGTTTGTGACTCTCTGGCTTGCCAGTTAGCTGGCGCTGAGGCGCTTAAAGCGCAGTTGGAAGCAAACGTCGATATCGAGCAAGTGCGGGTGTTGCGCGCGCCATGCATGGGGCGCTGCGACACAGCGCCCGTCGTGGAGGTCGGCCATCACCACTTGGGTCGAGCCGATGCGGCTCAAGTTCAGGCAGCTATCGATGGCGACGACACTCACCCTGCACCTATCGATTGGCAACGACTTGATAGCTATCGCGGCGAGGGTGGTTTTGCATTGCTCCAGGCCTGCCGCAACGGGGAAGTAACGGTCGAAGCACTGATGGAAGCGGTGCAGCAGGCCAACCTTCGCGGTTTAGGGGGCGCGGGTTTTCCTACTTTTAAGAAATGGCACTTTGTGCGTCAGGAGGCTGGTCCCCGCTACTGTGCCATCAATGCCGACGAGGGCGAACCCGGTACCTTTAAGGACCGTTATTATCTGGAGCGTTCGCCGCACCAGTTTCTTGAAGGTGCCTTGGTCAGTGCTTGGGCGGTAGACGCCGAGGCGCTGTATATCTACCTACGCGATGAGTATCCAGCGTTACATGTCGTGCTGCGCGAGGCAATTGGCGAGCTTGAAGGCGCTGGCCTAGTGGCGCCGGGATATATCGTGCTGCGCCGCGGAGCGGGTGCTTACATCTGCGGCGAAGAGTCGGCGATGATTGAGTCCCTGGAAGGCAAGCCGGGCAAGCCCCGCCATCGTCCTCCGTTTGTGGCTCAGAAAGGACTCTTTGACCGCCCAACGCTGGTCAATAACGTCGAGACCGTCTACTGGATTCCGATGATCTGGCAGCGCGGCGCTGAGTCTTTCTCCAGTCAGGGCCGCCATGGCCGCGTGGGGCTGCGCAGTTTCTCGGTTTCGGGGCGCGTTAAGCAGCCTGGCGTTTATCTGGCGCCTGCTGGCATCACGCTAAGCGAGTTAATTGACGAGTATTGTGGCGGCATGGCGGAAGGTCACCGCTTGGCGGCTTATCTGCCTGGTGGCGCCTCTGGCGGCATTCTGCCCGCCACTAAAGCCAATATTCCTCTCGACTTTGACACTCTCCAGGAGCACGGCTGTTTTATCGGTTCCGCTGCGGTGATCGTGCTTTCTGATCAGGACAATCTGCGCGGGGTTGCTACCAACCTACTAGCTTTCTTTGCCGATGAGTCCTGTGGCCAATGCACGCCGTGTCGGGTGGGAACCGAAAAAATGCTCACCCTGCTTGAGCGTAATGAATGGGATGCTGGGCTTATGACGCAGCTTTCCCAAGTGATGATAGATGCCTCTATTTGCGGGCTGGGACAGGCGGCACCTAACCCAGTATTGGGCTTGCTCAAGGATTTTCGCAGTGAACTGGCTGCCCAGAACGTTATCGTCAAGGGATAAGGGAGATCAGCATGAGTGAACAGAGCTTAAACCAAAGCTTTACCCTGACCCTGGATGGCGTTGACGTCAGCGCTTACCCCGGTGAAACCCTCTGGCAAGTCGCCAAGCGTGCCGGCGAGACCATTCCGCATCTGTGTTTCAAGGATGCCAGCGGCTATCGCGCCGACGGCAACTGCCGTGCTTGTATGGTGGAAATCGAGGGCGAGCGCACCTTGGCCGCAAGCTGTCTGCGCGAAGCGGCGCCCGGTATGGTGGTTAATAGTGCCAGCTCTGAACGCGCGCGCACGGCCCGCAAGATGGTCATGGAAATGCTGCTGGTCGACCAGCCTGAGCGCGAAGAGAGCCCCGACAGCTCAAGCCATTTCTGGGCCATGGCTGACCAGTTGGCCATTGATGCTACGGCGGTGCGCCGCAAGCTGCCCAAGCGCGAAGAGCGTGAGACGGCTACCGTGCACCATGTGTCGCCTAGGGTGGGTAGCCTGGAGCAAGACAGCAGCCACTCTGCCATGCGCGTTAACCTTGATGCCTGCATTGAGTGCAATCTGTGTGTGCGCGCCTGTCGTGAAGTACAGGTTAACGATGTTATTGGTATGGCTCACCGTGGGGCGGCGTCTAAGATCGTATTTGATTTCGACGACCCCATGGGAGACAGCACCTGTGTTGCTTGTGGCGAGTGTGTTCAAGCCTGCCCCACGGGGGCTTTAATGCCTGCCACCCTAGTGGATGAGCAAGGGCACGGAGACTCTGCTGTGGCTGACCGTAAGGTTGACTCAGTATGTCCCTACTGCGGGGTTGGCTGTCAGCTTACCTACCATATCAAA
Source organism: Halomonas sp. 3A7M (assembly GCF_014897875.1). Taxonomy (NCBI): domain Bacteria; kingdom Pseudomonadati; phylum Pseudomonadota; class Gammaproteobacteria; order Oceanospirillales; family Halomonadaceae; genus Halomonas; species Halomonas sp. 3A7M. Next base: position 58,896 of record NZ_JABUZD010000171.1, on the reverse strand, counting down.
GACGATAAGATCCTTTATGTGGAGGGGCGCGACGGTCCTTCAAACGAGAACCGACTCTGTGTTAAAGGTCGCTTCGGCTATGACTATCCGCGCCATCCATCTCGGCTTGTTACCCCGCTGATTCGTCGTGAGGGTATCGCAAAGGGAATCGATCCAGATTTCGACCCCGCCCAGCCCCTGACACATTTCCGCAAGGCGAGCTGGGACGAAGCCCTTGAGGTGGCTGCCAGCGGGCTTGTGAACCTTAAAGTGAATCATGGCCCTGATGCCTTGGCGGGGTTCGGCAGTGCCAAGTGCTCCAACGAAGAGGCGTGGCTGTTCCAGAAGCTGGTGCGTACCGGATTTGGCTCCAACCATGTGGATCACTGTACCCGCTTGTGCCACGCCAGTTCGGTAGCAGCGCTCATGGAGTGTATCGGCTCCGGTTCGGTAACCGCTTCCTTTATGCAGGCCAGTCAGGCCGATGTAGTGATTCTTACCGGCTGTAATCCCGCGGTAAACCATCCGGTGGCGGCCACCTTCTTTAAACAGGCCGCCAAGCGCGGTACCAAGATAGTGATACTCGATCCCCGTGGTCAGGCGTTGGATGCCTACGCCCATCGCAGCGTTCGCTTTTCACTGGGTACGGATGTGGCGCTGTTTAATGCCATGCTCAATGTGATCATCAGCGAAGAACTTTATGACACGGCCTATATCGCCGAGCATACCGAAGGCTTTGAGGCGCTCAAAACGCATACGGTGGACATGACCCCAGAAGCGATGAGTGGTTTGTGCGGTGTTGAGCCAGAGACCATTCGCGAAGTGGCTAGGCTTTATGCCAACGCCGAGCGGGCAATGATTTTCTGGGGCATGGGCATTTCTCAGCATACCCATGGGACCGACAACGCCCGTTGTTTGATCTCGCTGGCGCTGGCTTGCGGCCAGACAGGTCGACCTGGGACTGGCTTGCACCCTCTGCGGGGGCAGAACAATGTTCAAGGGGCATCTGATGCCGGCCTGATTCCCATGGTGATGCCGGACTACCAGCCGGTTAGCGATGCGCAGGTACGCAGTGCTTTCGAAGAGCTGTGGAATACCAAGCTGGATCCCACGCCGGGTCTCACCGTGGTGGAAATTATGGATGCTATCGCTGCGGGCACCATTCGCGGCATGTATATCCAGGGTGAAAATCCGGCGATGTCCGATCCAGATCTGGCCCATGCCCGGGCCGCGTTGGCCAAGCTGGAACATCTGGTGGTACAGGATCTTTTTGTCACTGAAACCGCTCAGTTCGCCGATGTCATTCTGCCTGCCTCTGCTTGGCCTGAGAAGGACGGCACCGTCACCAACACCAATCGGCAAGTGCAGATGGGGCGTGCGGCGTTGCCGCTGCCGGGCCAGGCCAAGCCGGACTGGTGGATTATCCAGGAAATGGCTAAACGCTTCGGTCTCGACTGGAAATACCAGCACCCGCAGGACGTGTTCGCCGAGATGAAGCAAGGTATGGCCTCTCTCGACCATATTTCTTGGGAGCGTTTGGAGCGTGAGCAGTCAGTGACCTACCCATGCCCAGCGGAGGACGCACCGGGGCAAGACGTAGTCTTCAGCGAGGTCTTCCCTACGGCCAGTGGCCGGGCGAAGTTCGCGCCTACGCGTCCGCTGCCACCGGATGAGCCGGTAGATAACGACTATCCGACGGTGCTGACCACTGGTCGTCAGTTAGAACACTGGCATACCGGATCCATGACCCGCCGCGCCAAAGTGCTCGATGACCTGGAGCCAGAAGCCGTGGCGAGCTTGGCGCCCGCTGAGCTTATCCGGCTGGGGTTGGCGCCAGGCGATGACCTAACGATCACCACCCGGCGAGGGGCCATTACCCTCAAGGTCAGGACGGATCCGGGCATGCCCGAGGGGATGGTTTTCGTGCCTTTCTGCTACGAGGAAGCGGCGGCGAATCTACTCACTAACCCAGCGCTGGATCCATATGGAAAGATTCCAGAGTTCAAGTACGCCGCTTGCCGGTTGAGCCGCCCGGAAACCCATATAAAGCGAGTTAGCCAGTAAGCTTTGACTGAAGGCAGTAGCGATTGATCAGGCGCTCAATAAAGGGCGCCTATCAACCAGCTACTCGGAATGATCGGTTGGGTCAGGTTGTAGCGTTGTCTGCCTCGAAATTGTAGAGCCAGTAAAGGTCTACGAGCGCTTAAATATGGTGTGAAAAGCCATTGATATGACGGCTAGATCAGCTTCAATAGTGGAAAGGGAGGCCGTCTTAGTTGACGGTCTCTTTTTATAATATCGTCATAGTTAGCATGTCAGAAGGGTGGAAATAAATTGTCTGGAGTATCAATGTCATAGCATACACCAGGATCATTGAGTGAAATTTTTACAATATGATTACTATACCGCTGGAGAATAGCGGATGCGCCGTTGGGGTGGCTTAAGTCAGCGATATGTTCCCAAAATCTTCTACCAAAAATAACCGGGTGGCCTGGGATCTGTAGGTGTGTTGGCTGAACGATATTTTCTGCGCTAGACATGTCTGCTAATAACTTACACGTTTTTTGAGTCACCCAAGGGAGATCGGCAAGCCAAATCGCCGCGGATCGGTAATTATTAAATTTTTCGTCTGAGCATAGATATTTGAAAGCATCGCTAATGCTGTATCCAAGTCCTAAATGACTGCGCGGGCTAACCAGCGTTGGCGTGATTGGAGAAAGACCGAGTGATTGAGCCTTATCATCTTCTCTAAGCACAACGATAATGTTTGGAAAGTGCTTCTGAATAGTTAACAACGTGGAGGTCAGTAGTGTCTTTCCATTGCTTAATTTAGCAATTCTTTTATCGCTACCAAAACGACGAGACTGGCCAGCCGCCATGACAATCACGATGATATCACTACAGCTCATGACGTGTTTTTCCACGATAAATGCGGTGAATATTGGCCATGACGGCTAACGCAATTTCAGCAGGTGTTTTGCTGCCTAAATTAAGCCCAATGGGCATGTTAATTCGTGCTACTTGGGCACTTGTTAGGCCGCCAGAGCGCAGCAGCCGCTCTGCACGTTGTTGTGAGGTCTGATGAGAACCCATGACCCCAATGTAAAATGCATTCGTACGGACGGCTTCGATCATGGCTAAATCATCAATACGCGGGTCATGGGTCAAGGCAACAATGGCGGTATTGGCATGGCAGCCACCTGATGAAATAAACACCGAAGGTAGAACGGCCTGCACTTCTATGCCGGGTACATCGAAATTTTTTCGGACTTCGTCCCTGGGTTCACAGACAATCACTTCAAAACCAAGCGTTTGGGCAAACAGCGCACAGGGCGCAGAGACGGAGGAGATCCCCGCGATAATCAGCCGTAGCGCAGGGCCTATGCGAATATTGACGCTAGCGGTATCAAAAATAACGGTGGGCTCGGTGTTCTTCGAGGGGTTAAAGCGCTTGCCGCTGCCATCCAATTTGATACAGCGGGTTAGCGGTTGGCGACCCAGTAGCGTGGCATGCACCACTTCTAGGTGAGTGAGGTTTTCGGTGTTGGGCGCTAGCCGTTCAACCAGCACTTCAAGGCTACCACCGCAGGGTAAACGAATATTCGCTGAACCAGCGTCACCGCCATAGCGCACCCGCTGAACCGGTTCGTTGAACGCTCCCGTTTGAAGCCTGGTGATAAAGTCCTCTTCGACACAGCCGCCCGACAGTGACCCCAGATAGTCGCCTGTCGAACATGCTACTAGCATGGCACCCGGCTCCCGGGGTGCCGAGCCAAAGGTTTTTAGCACCGTACACAACCAAATAGTCAGCCCCTGGTTGGCCCATTTCAATGCGCGTTCGATAACCTGTAGATCAAGGTGTTGCATTAACTAGCCGCCTCCATCGGGAATCGATGGGATGCTTTCAGCGCGTCGCGAATGGTGTCAGGGGTAAAAGGAGGATGGGTAAAGCGCACCCCCGTGGCATCAAAAAGCGCGTTGGCAATCGCAGGAGCGCCGGGCAGTGAGGCGGACTCGCCTACGCCGAGTGGCGGCAGTTCTGGACGATCAAGCAGCATGACGTTGATGGGGGGGAGCTCCGAGAAACGCAGAATAGGGTAGCCGCCCCACTCTTTGCTGGTCGGTAAACCATCCTCAAAGGTCACCCGCTCCTTTAACGTGCGGCTGAGCATTTGGATCACATTGCCATGCACCTGATGGCGAACGCCTGCGGGGTTCACCATTAAGCCCGCATCCTGACCTACATATAAATTCTCGACGACAATCCGTCCACTCTTCACATTGACTTTAAGCTCAATTACCCAGGCGGCGAGCGCGGCGCCAAAGCCGGGGAATTTGCTATGCACGTACTGGGCGTAAGCGAAGCCTCGGCCGTAGCGCCACTCACCCTCGCTTCTTGGGTTGGTGTTAGCGATGCTGGGCTTCCAGTTCGCACGTTCGGCTAACGCTTCGACAAGTTCGCAAGCGCGATTATCGGCTAAATAGCGCAACCGGTAGGTGACTGGATCTTCATTTGCTAAATAGGCAAGCTCATCAATATAGCTTTCGTGGGCGAAGGTGCTGGGCAATGCCGAGACGCCACGTAGCCAGGAGGCGCGCACCAGAGTCGGGACGTCGTCGCAGACTATTTGGCGATGAGGGTAGCGGTAGGGTGGCACCGACGTTCTATCTCCCATCTCAAAGGGGATATCAATAGGCGAGGCAGCACCGGTTAGCAGTAGTGCCAGGGTGGGCGCACTGTTAGAGGGGTAGCGCGTATTAAAGCGATAGCCTGCCGGGCTGCCATCTGCATTTAAACCGCCCTGGATCGCCATATACTGAGCAGCTCCTTTAGGCTCCCAGGTGTGCTCCTGCTCACGGGTGAGTTGCACACGGACGGGGCGGCCAACCGCCTGAGAGAGTAGTACAGCATCCGCGCCAACATCGTCGGCGCAATTGCGCCCATAGCAGCCCGAGGTTTCCATGCGGGTAATGGTGATAACGCCTTCGTCTAAACCGGTAAGGCGGGCGAGATCGGCGCGCAGGCTGTGTGGATTTTGGGTGCCCGACCATACGTGCAGGCCATCTTCATTGGCATCGGCGACGGAGCACGAAGGGCCAATGGAGCCGTGCAGCTGGAAAGGCCACACATAGTGACGATTGAGCGGATATTGCGCGGCGGCTAGCGCATTGTCGAGATCACCCTCATCGAGGAGTATGCGCTGCTTGTTGGGTAAGTCGAGCAGTGCTTGCTCTATGTTGTCCAACTGAGGCAAGCCTTCGATGGGGCGCCACTGGATCTTGAGCTGTTTGGCTGCGGCAGCAGCCTGTTCTTCACGTTCGGCCACCACACCAACAAAGTCACCGACCACCACGACACTGACCACGCCTGGCAAATGTGCCACGGAGCTTTCATCAACCGCGATTAAACTGTTGCCAATAAAGTCGCCGTTATCATGGCCTACATAAGGCGGGCGAATCACTCGCCCATGCAGCATATCGGGCAGGCGTAGGTCGTGGATAAAGGTCAATTGCCCGGTGGCCTTGGCGGGTATATCCACGCGAGAGGTCGATTGGCCGACCAGGGTATAGTGGCTGACCGGCTTAAGCGGCACCTCATCGGTAAGCTTTAATGCATGACGGGTCCCCCGCAGCAACTCTCCAAAGCTCACGGATGAGTGGTTATCATCACTGGGCATAATAGCGCCGTTTTGGCAGCTAAGTAGTGAGCGCTCAGTGTCAAAGTGCTTTGCTGCCAGTGTTAATAGATACTCCCGCGCTTGAGCCGCCGCGCGGCGTAGAGGTTCGGCAGTGATTTGAATCGACGCACTAGCAATAGTGGGGCCTTGGTTGGGGGCTTCAACAGAGTTGCCCAGCACCATGGTAACGCTGTCGAACGCGACGCTAAGCTCTTCCGCAACAATTTGAGCGAGCGCCGTGCGTATACCGGTGCCCAAGTCTACGTGGCCGTTGAAAGCCACGATGTGGCTATCGCTCAGCACGGCAATAAATATCTCAGGCTCATGGGGAGTGAAGTTTGAGTGTGTACCTGGCTGTCCGGGCGCGGGCTTAGGGGGTGTAACCGGGTCGCGATAGATCACCAGAACATCAGATCCATACAGCAGTGACTCTCTTGTATAGTCTGATTTATCGGCCATGCTTGCCTCCCACGCTAGCGTTTTAAGTAATCAGTGCAGATGAATTTGAGGTGATCAACGAGCAATAACTAAGGTAAAATTGTAGCGTGTACGCCATAAAAGCATGGTGAATTGATCCAGCGCAAGCCGTATTTAATACGTTGATGCATCATTTTGTTAACCAGTGCCATACTCGATACACGTCGTCGCTAATAGATTAAGGAGATGGAATGACAACGGATAGTGCGCTCAAACACTCGTCTTCCGGCGAGCACCCCACGCCTTCAGAGCAGGGGTATGATTTTTCTGAGCAAGTAGGCCATCTACTGCGTAAAGCCTACCAGCGGCATACGGCTATTTTTCAGCGCTACAGCAGTGATAAACAGCTTACGGCCATTCAGTTTGTCACGCTGTGTACGGTGATGGAGCGAGGTCCCAGCTCGTTAACCGACATCGTTAACGCCACGGCGATTGATCCAGCCACCATCCGTGGCGTCATTAAACGCCTTAAAGCACGTGAGTGGATCTCGCTCACCACCGACCCCAATGATCAACGCAAAGTCATGGTAGTGATCACCGAGCCTGGGGAGACATTAGTCGAGGGCATGGTGCCCAGTGCCAAGCAAATTAGCGATCAGACCATGAAAAATCTCAATCCGGCAGAGCGGGTTGCTTTAATGCACCTGCTGGAAAAAATGAACGCGGACGGATGACACAGCTGAGGTGCCCGCTTCACTTGCGTTTTCGGGCACTCCTAACGCTTCATTAAGTAACCCAGTGTTTCATCCAGTCTAATTACATCCCCATATTTGCTATCGATATCAAACAGGTTGGCTTCATGGGGCGCGGGGTGGCGATCGCCCACGCAATCACGTACCACCATCACCCGAAAGCCGTGCTGTACGCCGTCAACGGCGGTGGCGCGAATGCAGCCGCTGGTGGAACAGCCGGTAATGATCAGCGTATCGACGCCCATGGCGACCAGCGTGAAGGCAAGCGAAGTACCAAAGAAGGCGCTGGCGTACTGCTTGGTCATTATCAGCTCATCTTGATGGGGGGCCACCTCGGGGCAGAACTCGGCGTAAGGGTTGCCCGCCACCATCGCCCGCATTACCGGCGACTTCTTGACCCAAATGCCACCATCAATTTGATCCGGGGCGTGATAAAGGATGTTGGTGTGGATGACTGGCGTGCCAGTGCGCCGTGCGGTATTGAGTAGCGGTGGCATATTGGCCACCGCATCCACCACGCCCTGGGCAAATAGCGGCGAGCCTGGCGTGGTGTAGCCTTGCATAAAATCAACCACCAGCAGTGCGGGCCTTTTGCCAAAGCCAATGCGTCCATCCCACACGCCCTTGTAGTTGTCCGAGGCCGTATTATCAGTATTGTGCTGCGACATGGTCGTCTCCTTAATCAGCACTCTAGATCGTTAATCAGCACCTGATCTCGTTAGTAAGCCCCTGACAAGAGAGCACCCGCGCCCGGTACGATGGGTTCCAGGTCGAGTGCCTTGAGCATGGCGTAGGTGGTCGCGATAGCTGCGGTCACCACTGGCTTACCGGTCAGGGCTTCAACCTTGGCAACGGCCGGTAGCGATGGCATTTGTACACAGGCCGACAAGACGATCGCATCCACGTTACTTAAATCGAGGCTGGCGACGATTTCGGGGAGATTGGCGGGATCGTGGCGAGCGACATCCAGGTTATTGGGGATCTCAAGCGCCCGGTAGTCGAGCACCTCAATGCCTTCCTGACGGATGTAGTCGACCACCATTTCGGTCAGCGGCTTCATGTAAGGCGCCACTACCACCACACGTTTGGCTTTCATCACACCCAGGGCATCAACCAGCGCACCGGCGCTGGTGACCACCGGCGTGTCGCAGCCATTCTCTTCGGTGCGGCTGCGCAAACGCTTTTGCGACGCTCGGTGGTAGCCGGGCCCCATCGCCATAATGGCAACCAGGCAGGCATACCCCATCACATCCACTGCTGCATCGGAGAGCTCCAAGGCACAGCGGTCAGACTCCGCATCCATCGCGGCCAGCTCGTCCTTGCTGACGGTTTTCATACGCATGCGGCTGGAGTGGAAGGTAAAGCGCTCCGGGCGGATTAACTGCCGCGCCGTAAGCATGGCGGGTATTTCGGTCTCCATGGTGATATTGGAGCTGGGGACGATTTGGCCGATGCGGTAGGTCTTGGTGCTCTGAGTCATGATTATTGGCCTTGGTTAGAGTTGTGTGCCCAGGAAGTCTTCAAACGCGGCAAAAAAGCCGTCGAAGTCATCCCAAGGAATCATATGGCCCGCCTGTACCGCGGTTGTGATGCGAATGGTCGGCAACAGGTCGAGAATCTCAGCGCGGTCTTCATCCTGGATAACCCCGCCCTTGCCTGCACACATCAGTAGCGTGGGCACTTTGATAGCGGGGAAGTCCTGGTGGATATCGACGCTGTGGAACTCTTCAAACGCCTGAACAATGGCGGGCTCAAAGCAAGTGTGTAACCACTCGGCGCGTAACCGCAGCTGCTCGTCGCTCCAGGTGGGGCAGTAGTGGCGCATGGTTTCGATGTCTGCGCCCCGGGTGCAGTCGCGAATCGAGTCTACATACCAGGGCAGCTTGCTGGGGTACTCACGGCGCCCTGGCCCTGAAACCGGTGGGTCGATAAGTACCAGTTTGTCGATGCCCTTGGCGCCGCGATTCATGGCGCGCAGCGCAAAGCGCGCCCCCATGGAGTGGCCCGCCAGAATGACGTTGCTTAAACCGAGCGCATCAATAAAGGCGATCACATCGTTGGCACAGGTGTCGGTGTCATAAGCAAGTTCAGGCCCGGTGGACGACAAGCCACGCCCACGGACATCCAGCACATAAGTGTCGAAGTGCTGGCCCAGGCGCTCGGCCACAAAGCCCCAGGTAATCGCCGGGCTGGTGATGCCGGGGATTAGCACCAGCGGCTGGCGCGCTGTCTCGGCGCTGTCACCAAAGCGCAGGTAGTGCTGACGAATTCCATTGGCGTGTACGTTGGCGCCATAGAGATAGGTGCTGCTCATGCTGGGCTCCCTTGACTGGTGGGTTGCTTCAGCGGTACTTCAAAGGGGTCATAGGCGAATACCCAGGCCGGGTCTTCGTCTTCCCGTAACCAGGTATTGTCGTGGGAAACCTGCTGAACCCGCGAAGCGCGTTCAAAACGGTTGGTGCGGTAAAGTTCGAATGCTTGCTGGTAGTTTTTGGCGCCCACTTCTTCCAGGCAGCGTACCAGCATGGCGGCGTCTTCAATGGCCATGGCCGCGCCCTGGGCCATATGAGGCTTCATCGGGTGGCAGGCATCGCCCAGCAGCACCAGTCGATTTTCATGCCACAGTGGCAGCGGGTTGCGCTCCAGCAAGGGCCATTTGGTAACGGTTTCAGTGCAGTCAATTAGTGCTTGTACGGTGGGATGGTAACCCTCGAATGCTTTGCGCATCTCTTCCCGGGAGCTGTCGACGAAGGAAGTGCCGTGGCTCCAGTCGGGTTCAGGCACGCCAGTCACGTAGTAATACTCCTTCTCGTCGCCGGTCACGAAGTAGACCATCATGTGGCGGTCTTCCGACCACCACTTCACGCAGGCTTCGAAATCCAGGTCGTATGCCTTGAGTTTTTCGGCAGAGATAATGGCTCGGTGAGCAACCCAGCCGCTATAGATTGGCGCCTCCGGACCCAGCAGCTTCTCGCGCAGTCGCGAATTGACCCCATCGGCGCCGATCACCAGGTCGGCCTCTTCTGTCGTACCGTCAGCGAAGGTCATGACGACCTTGTCGCCGCTGTCGTCGACATCGACCAGGCGCTTATCGAAATAAAGATTGTCCTGGTCGAGCGTGCTGACCATTAATTCGTGCAGATCGCCACGGTGTACGGTGATATAGGCTGCGCCATAGTTTTCGCGCGCAAACTCGCCTAGCGGGATACGAGACTGGTACTCGCCGGTCATGCCGTTGCGGCTGAACCAGTAATCGGGGTGTGAGCCCATGGTATTGAGCTTCTCTTCAATGCCAATGCGGCGCATTACTTTCATCACGTTGGGGCCAAGGTGAATGCCTGCCCCAAGGCGCGCAAACGCGGGTGCCTGTTCGTACACCTTGGTGGGGTAACCCGCTTTCTGCAGTAGCGCGCCTGCAGCGGCGCCGCCAAGGCCCGCGCCAATAACGGCTATGGTGGGTTTATTGTTCATATTCTGGTTTCCTCGCTGTTTTATTCGCCTATCACTCGTTTCTGCATGCGTTCGCGAATGCTATAAAACAACGTATACACCATTTATTTTTTGGTCAAGAATTAGTTTTGAAATTATTTTTAAACGAAAAAAAAGCGGTGTTTTTATTTAAATATATGAATTTAATGTATTTACAGCTGTTTTTTTGGTTTTATGCAAAAACTTGAAAAACGCATCCATTGAGTGCTATACGTTTATTAGGCTTGTTTTTATAGCGTACACACCTTTAGTGCTCGGTGGGTGTTAGCTCTGCACTTAGCTGGTGCAAGTCGATTGGCCGTATATGAAAGGGAGATGAAAATAGGCTGGATGAAGGTGCTACGAAGCGTGTTTGGCAGGCAGTACTTATTAGTAATATCTAAGTCATATCCAAGCCCTATTCAGAGCAAGAGGGCGGGCTTAACAATAACGATGATGATCCCCTATGACGCTAAAGCTAACTATCAATGGGCACGAACACGAGTTGGCCGTGCCGCCACAGACACCATTGCTCAATGTGCTGCGTAACGACCTAGCGCTCAATGGGCCTAAGTATGGCTGTGGTTTGGGTGAGTGTGGGGCATGCAGCGTATTGATTGATGGCATGGCCGCACGCACCTGCGTGCTGCCCGTGTCTGCTGCTGTTGGTCATGAGGTAACCACCCTTGATGGTCTTTCCCATGGCGATGAGCTTGATCCTGTACAGCAAGCCTTTATCGATGCTCAGGCAGCCCAGTGTGGCTACTGTTTGAACGGTATGATCATCACTATTCGTGCGTTGCTAAATCATAATGCCCACCCCTCTGCGCATCAGATTCGCACCGCTTTAGAGCATAACCTCTGCCGATGTGGCACCCATGTTGAAATTCTCCAGGCAGCGGAGCGTGCCGTGGTTATTAACGCGGCCGCGTTGCAGGAGGCTTCTCATGAGTGAAGGGGCGGTGCTCCATGGCCAGCAAAAACAGGCCGACATCCCCGCGCTGCTAGAGAAGGCACGTTTTGGTGTCGTGGTGCGTCCACCTTACTACCGGTGGAATGGCGAGCGTTTTGAGAGTGATCGCTTGGTTGGCGTCGATCGCAGTAGCATTGCCTCACTCTCTGGCTCTATTGAAGTCGTGGTGGACGGGAATTTTGTGGCGGTGGTTGCCGATAGTTTGGCCTTGGCGACCGACGCCGCTAAACAGTTGAAGATTGAGTGGCAGGCCGTTCACCAGGCATCCGAAAAAGTGCCTGAAGGAGGTCAAGGGCCCTCTGAGTCGCCTCTTGTAAAGCCTAACCAGTCGTCCATGCATTCGAACCATGCGTATGGCTGGCCGAGTCGCATGCGCTGGGGCAATCACCCCAGTTGGGTAATTGCCGATTGTCGCGACCAACAATTGAGCGTGTGGGGGCAAACCGTCACCCCTGCGGCGCTGAAACAGGATTTAAGCCGGTTAACCGCGCTGGATATTAGCCAGATTGAGCTTTACAGCGCCGACGGTAAGCACGCATCAAATCAGGCCTCAGGGCTGGGTCGCCACAGCGGTGACGATGCCGCCGTGGATGCGGCGCTGATGTCGCGGACGGTGGGCGGCCCGGTAGCCGTTTGGCTCGATGCCCACTACGCCAAGGACGCTCAGGCATTAGGCCAAGCGCAGCGAATTAGCCTAAACGCAGACATTGCCAGTAGTGGTGAGATAGCCCGTTATCACTATCAGCAGGCCAACCTCACGGGGGAGGTGGCTGGCGTAGGGTTGCTGTTAAGCGGTAGGGCCGCGATAACCACCGCTAGCGCTGAGGCCACCACCGGTGAGCAAGACACAACGCCATTCTCGCCCTATGTATTTCGCGACCAATACCTTGCCGCACGCTCCCAGCCAGCGTCACTCTCCACTAATGCCACCTTGATGGGGATACAGCAGACGTTTGCGCGGGAGTCTTTTTTAGATGAGGTTGCCCGCGAGAGCGACCAAGACCCTGTCGCGCTGCGGCTTCGCCATCTTGACGATGCCCGTGGCATAGAGTTGATAGAGTCCGTGGCTAAACGGGCCGAATGGCCAAGGGCATCCAATCCATCAGCGGACGCTTTACCCCAGGATCTACTGCGCGGGCGGGGCTTTGCCTACTCGCAGTTGCCCGATCGGAATCAGCGCGTGGAATCGGGAGTGCGCTCTGCCTGGATTGCCGATGTTGAGGTCAATCGTGTTACCGGTGATGTTCAGCTTACCCGTTTGGTGGTGGGGCAGGACGCTGGCCCTGATGTGGATACTGATCGCCTTCAGCAAACGCTACAGGCCCGGGTATTGGGCGAAGCGCGCCCCCTTTTGGGGCAAGCGCCCAGTTTCGACGAGTGGGGTGACGGCAGTCGTACGCTAACGAAAAGTGACTATTCAGCGGGCTTACCAACCAGCGCTTCTTCGTCAAGCCCTGCTGAGGAGGGTGTTAATCACAGCGTCAGTAAAGATGTATTAAGCGGTGCGGAGCTATCGCCGGGTGTTGCGGTAATCGCCAATGCGCTTTTTGATGCCACCGGCCTGCGTTTTCGCCAACCACCGTTTACCGCCAAACGTGTGCGCCAGGCACTCGAAGCTTCGTCCATCGAGGAGGCAGGGCGCCCATCTACATTGAAACCGACGCGGTCAGTGAAACGTCGCTGGTTAGCCGCTGCAGCGTTTACCACCATTGCGGGCACTGCGGCCGTGGCGTGGCCGTGGAAAGGGGCCATTGCGCCTGTCTCACGGCCAGCCGCCAACCTTTATTCCGCCGAGACCATTGAACGCGGGCGACTCGTGGCGGCTGCAGGCGACTGCGCGGCGTGTCATACCACAGAGGGTGGCGTGACCAATGCCGGTGGGCGTGAATTTGAAACCCCTTTCGGGACGCTCTACAGCACTAACATTACTCCGGATGAGGCGACGGGGATTGGTCAGTGGTCTTACGCAGCCTTTGAACGCGCCATGCGCCATGGCATTAGCCGTGATGGCAGCCACCTGTATCCCGCGTTTCCCTATACGGCGTTTGCCAAGACCAGTGATGCCGATTTACAGGCGCTTTACGCCTACTTAATGGCTCAACCTCCTGTCGCGACTGAAAAAAACGCCAATGCGCTCACGTTCCCCTTCAGCGTGCGTAGCTTAATGGCAGGCTGGAATACGCTTTATCACGATGCAACCCCTTTCCAGCCTGACCCCATGCAAAGCGAACTGTATAACCGGGGAGCCTATCTCGCCGAAGGGTTGGGCCACTGCAGCGCCTGCCATAGTCCCCGCAATGCCATGGGGGCTGAGAAAAACGGCGAGGCGTATTTTGCCGGTGCCTTTGTAGATGGTTGGGAAGCACCACCGCTTAATACGCTGTCGCGTGCGCCCATCCCGTGGAGTGAAGCATCGCTCTACGACTATCTGCGCCACGGTGAATCTGAGTTTCACGGCGTTGCCTCTGGCCCTATGGCCCCGGTGGTAGCGGGGTTGGCGGAGCTACCTGAATACGATGTGCGGGCGATTGCTCACTATGTGGCCGCCCAAATGCAGGCACCAACCGGGAATAGCGATGCGGCGATGGCGGACGCTACGCAGCGCGTAACCAGTACAGCCGTTAGCTCAACAGGGCTGGAGGCAGGGGAGCGGCTCTTCGAGGGCGCCTGTGCGGCGTGCCATGTCGATTCTGGCGTTCCTACCTTTTCGAGGGCGAGCACTAATCTGGCGCTGAATACCAATTTGCACAGCGACCATCCCGATAACGTTATTCAGTCAATTTTGGGCGGTGTTCATGCCGAACACGTCCCCGGTATCGGCAGCATGCCAGGCTTTGCCGACAGCTTTAGTAATACCCAGGTCGCTGATTTGACGACCTATCTCCGAGCGCGCTTTGCTCCTGAGAAAGCACCTTGGCAACAAGTAAAACAACGCATCACAGAGTTACGCCAGCCTCACTACAACAACACTCACTCTACTCCCTGACGTAATAAAACGAGGTGGATTATGAAACGCAGTAAATGGATATGGCTAGTATGGGCAGTTGTCCTGCTGAGCTACCTAGTGCCTTACACCCTCCTAAGCGGGGTCGCGTTCTGGTACGGCAGCTTCCTGTTTTGGATGTTGGCAGGGCTGATCATCATTGCGCTGAATGTGTTTATCACTAAAGATTTTGAGGAGCACAGCAATGACTGAGTCACTCATCTGGTGGTCCATTGCCATCTATTTATTGATCGCTATTGGCATTGCGATCATGTCTCGCCAAGGCCCTTCCGAAAGTATGTCGGGATACTTCCTGGGTAACCGACAAATGAACGGCTTTGTCTCGGCGCTGAGTTACAGTGCCACTACCTACAGTGCTTTTATGATGGTGGGCTTGGCAGGTCTTACCTATGCCGGCGGCGTGGGAGCGCTCGGTTTTGAAATCATCTATTTTGCCGGTGTATCGCTTGTGGCTATCTTCGGGCCAAAATTCTGGGCGGTGGGCAAGAAGTTTGGCTTTGTCACCCCCAGCGAAATGTTGGGCCACCGCTACAACAGCAAACATGTGGCCATGGCTGTCTCGATTGCCAGTTGTATCTTCCTGATTCCCTATTCAGCCGTTCAGCTCGCAGGTGTCGGTTACCTGTTACAGGGGATTACTGATGGCGCGATTACTTTTACGACTGGGGTGGTACTGGCCACTGCCATTGCCATCTTCTTCTCCTATATCGCGGGCATTCGTTCGGTGATGTGGACCGACTCGCTCCAGGCCATCATGATGATTGTTGCCTCAACCCTGGTGGCCTTCTTGGTGATCCAAGGCCTGGGTGGTTTCGGCGCACTATTCGATACGCTGGCAACGGAACATCCACAGTCGCTGACGGTGCCCGGCCCTGGCTTGTTCAGCTTTGTCACTTTCCTGGGGCTTACTATTCCCTGGTTCTTCTTTAGCATTTCCAACCCGCAGGTCAGTCAACGCCTGTTTATGCCTTCCTCGCTGCGCTCCATGCGCCACATGCTGATTGGCTTCCTGGTATTTGGTTTTATCTACACCATGGTCTCTGTGCTTTGGGGCTTCTCTGCTTTAGCCGCATTCCCAAGTCTTGCAAGTGCAGATTTAGCCACGCCTACGCTGCTGGCCTCGGAGTTTGTACCGCCAGTATTAGGGGTGATCGTGATGATCGGCATCATGGCGGCTGCGGTCTCTACTATCGATTCGATCATGCTGACCTTGGCCTCTATGGTTTCCCGCGACGTCTATGCCAACGTCAAACCGAACGTCAGTGAAAAGCGCCAACTGCTGGTGGGCAAGTTCGTGGTGCCAGTGATCGCACTAATGGCGCTGGCCTTTGCCGAGCTGCAGCTTGACCTTATTGCAGTGCTGTCGGTGGCCGCTTCCTCCGGTCTGGTAGCGATGGTGCCGGCACTTACCGGTGCCTTCTATTGGAAGCGCGGTACTGGCGTCGGTGCACTGGTAAGCGTAGTGGGCACCAGCGCCTTTGTGCTGTTGATGTATGCCACTGGCAATTCTCTATTGGGCCTACCCGCTGGCGTTTGGGGCATTGTGGTCGCTAGTGTGCTGTTTGTTGGCGTTAGCCTTATGACCAAACCTCATCAAGCCTCTTCGGACGCCTTCTTTACCGCCATCTCGGAAGAGCTGAGTAAAAAGAGCCGTACTACCACCGATCAAGCGACGAAAGAAGCGGCTGCCTAATTGACGTTCAGCTTTGAACCGATAACACCACAGAGCGCTTGGTGTGCCCAAAGGTGAGCACGAGCGCTCTCAGCTAACACTCCCCAGTATGCTATAGCTGTGCTTTCGCCTGGGGAGTTAGGAGTATGTATGGATCACGCAAGCTTTGCCGAAATTTGCCTCCATCAGCTAAAAATGTCCGGCGTACATGAAGGCGAAAAACTCGTCGTACTGACCCAGGGTAGCGAACGCCTTAATTATGCGGATGCCTTTATGGCGGCGGGACAGCGTTTAGGCGCCAATATGTACCACATGCGGTTACCCGCGCCGTTACCTACCGGTGGCTGGGCCGTGGGAACAACGGGGCTTGCTAGCATGCCCGATGCGGTGGAAGCGCTGAAAAACTGCGACATGTTGATCGATTGTATTTTCCTGCTGTTCTCTCCCGAGCAAATGGCGATCCAAGCCGCGGGTACGCGCATCTTGACGGCGGTTGAACCGCCAGAATTACTGGCCAGAATGTTGCCCACCAAGGAACTAAGGGAAAAGGTTGAACTGGCCGCCGCGCTGCTGGAAAAAGCCAAAGTGATGCGCATCACCTCGCGCCATGGCACTGATGTCACCTATCAACTGAATACTTATGAGACGGTTGCTGAATATGCCTGTACTGACGAACCGGGGCGTTGGGATCACTGGCCCTCTGGCTTTGTGTTTACCGGAGGGGATGACGATGGCGTTGATGGCACCATTGTGGTGGCGCCGGGCGATATTCTGCTACCCCAGAACATATATGTCAGAGAGCCCATTACCTACACCATTGAAAAGGGCTGGATTACCGGCATACGCGGTGGGCTCGATGCGGAGCTAGTGAAATCCTATATGGATAGCTTTAACGACCCGCGCGGCATGGGCATGAGCCATGTTGGCTGGGGCATGAACCCGAACGCCAAATGGCACCGCATGGTGCCGGGGGAGTTCCCGGGGGGCATGGGGATGGAGCCGCGCAGCTTTTATGGCAACGTGATGTTCTCCACCGGCCCGAACAGCGAGCTAGGTGGCACAAATGATACCGCCTGCCACTTGGATATCCCGATGCGTAATTGCTCATTGTTTCTTGATGATGAACCCATCGTGATTGATGGTGATATTGTCGTAAAAGAGCTGCAGATGGACAGAAACTGACAGGCAAGCAATACATAGTGCGAAGAATGGTGCGAAGATGAACGCAACGATGCCATTGTACGTTTAAGTATGCCGCTTGCCGCTTGCCGCTTGCCGCTTGCCGCTTGAATATGACCTAACCGATAGCGCCGCTCCTGTCCATGGGGGAATCCTCCATGGGCATTGCTGTGTCTCGATGCCAAAAGATATCTCCCATAGTTGACTTTGCTATGCCTATGTTAGGTTGATATTCAACGCTAATTGTCCTCCCCGGAAATTGTAATGCGCTACAAACTCACCTTATGGTCATTAATAAGTATTAGGAAAAAAATATAAACCAATAGGGGGCCCGGGGATGTGTGGAGGTATGTGTTGAATCGAGCACTTACCTTGGCGCAACGGGACTTTTACCGGGGAATGTGTATGAATGAGACCCTTGCAGATGCTGGGGGCACGACGGCGGCAGCGGCAGAAGTGCCGTCGAGTTTTGCCCGCTTCGTCAATGTCCAAAAGAGCTATGACGGTGTTGAACTGGTCGTCAAGGACTTCAATCTTGATATCCGCAAGGGTGAATTCGTCACCCTGCTAGGCCCTTCGGGCTCTGGAAAGACCACCTGTCTGATGATGATGGCAGGCTTCGAAACCCCCACCCATGGTGAGATTCTACTCAACGACGAGCCAATTAGTGGCTTGCCGCCGCACAAGCGTGGCATTGGCATGGTCTTCCAGAACTATGCGTTATTCCCGCACATGACGGTGGCCGAGAATCTTGCTTTCCCGCTTGAGGTGCGCCATCTCAGCAAAGCGGAGATCAAGGAGAAAGTGGCTAAGGCACTGGCCATGGTACGCCTGGAAGAGTTTGGTGATCGCCGCCCGGCGCAGCTCTCTGGCGGCCAGCAGCAACGGGTGGCATTGGCTCGTGCGCTGGTCTTTGAGCCTGATCTGGTGCTGATGGACGAACCGCTGGGCGCGCTGGACAAGAATCTTCGCGAAGAGATGCAGTACGAGATTAAGCGCATTCACGCCCGTCTTGGGGTAACCATGATTTACGTCACCCACGACCAGACCGAAGCACTGACCATGTCTGACCGGATTGCGGTCTTCAACGATGGCATTGTGCAGCAGTTGGCCTCTCCGGACGAACTCTACGAACGACCGGAAAATGCCTTTGTGGCGTATTTCATCGGCGAGAACAACCGCTTGGTGGGTGACGTTATCGAGCACCTCGGTAGTGACTGCAAGGTGCGCCTGGATAGCGGCGACATGGTGATTGCCAAAGCGGTGGCGTCGGGCGACGTAGGCTCGCGTACGACGCTATCACTGAGACCCGAGCGGGTCAGCATCCTGCCGGATGATACCGACGGCGCGCAGTTCGACAACCAGTTCACTGCTACGGTGCAGGAGGTTATCTACCTTGGCGACCATCTACGCACGCGGGTGTCGGTGTGCGGTAACGAGGACTTTATTTTGAAAACGCCCAATGCCCAAGGGTGTGGGGTGATGCGCCCCGGCCAGCAAATTCAGGTTGGTTGGTCGAGTGCCGATTGCCGCGCGTTGGATGCATGAGCCGGACGGCAGTCAAGTGCGCCGTTTCTCGGTACCTGATGGTGCCGGCGGCGATGACAACAGCAAACGGAGAATCTCTATGAAAATCAGCAATCGCGTTGTTAAGACAAGTATCGCTGCCGTGGGGATGTCGGCACTTGCCGTGGCGGTTAGTGCCCATGCTCAGCAGACGCTGAATATTGTTTCTTGGGGCGGTGCTTACAGCATGAGCCAGCACGAGGCTTACGATAAGCCGTGGATAGAGAAGACGGGTGACGAGATTGTCAATATCGACCGCAGTGGTAACGCTTTGGCCGGTCTGCGTGCTCAATCTCAGGCTGGCAACGTGACCTGGGATTTAGTCGACATGCTCCCCGCCGATGCCATGATCGCTTGTGACGAAGGGCTTATCGAGCCCCTCGACCACGATGAGCTGCTGGCCGACGCCCCGGATGGCACGCCGCCAAGTGAGGACTTCGTCGAGGGGGGCTTGGGGGACTGCTTTGTGGCGTCCATCGTCTATTCCAATATTGTCGCCTTCAATAGCGAGATGTTCCCAGAGGACGCTCAGCCCAGCACCATCGAGGATGTCTTCGACCTGGAGAACTACCCCGGCAAGCGGGCTCTGCTGCGCAAGCCAATTAACAATATGGAATGGGCCTTGATTGCCGATGGTGTCGAGCGTGATGAGGTCTACGCCATGCTTGAGACCGAAGAAGGCGTGCAGCGTGCCTTCGACAAGCTGGATACCATCAAGGATGAAGTCATCTGGTGGGAAGAGGGTGCCCAGCCGCCTCAGCTGTTGGCCGATCAGGAAGTCGCCTTTGCCTCCGCCTACAATGGTCGGATCTTCAATGCCATGGTCACTGAAGACCAACCCTTCGAGATCATTTGGGATGCGCAGGTGTTCGAGCTAGATGGCTGGGTTGTGCCCACCGGCAAGCTCGACAAGGTGAAGGATTATCTCCATTTCGCCACCGATACCCAGCGACTCGCCGATCAGGCTCAGTACATTTCCTATGGCCCGGCACGTCTTTCTTCCTCTGAGCTGGTGTCCACCCATGCCGAAACCGGTATCGATATGACGCCGCACATGCCAACCCACGAACCTAACTTCGCAACGGCACTGCAAAAAGATGACCTGTTTTGGGCTGACTACAACGATGAGCTGACCCAGCGCTTTAACGCCTGGCTATCCCAGTAAGGCGCTGCCGCCGTCCGTCGACAATCGGGCGGCGGCATAACCGATAGCCGATCGTTGCTGATCGCTTTTCTTGCCTGACGGAGAGATCTACGTGTCCGAACCGCTTGCAGCTCCTCTGACAACGGCCGATGGCGTGCCGCTCAAGGTTAGCCTGCGTCGCACCGTACGACGCTCGAAAATCAAGGCGCTGCTGCTGGTTGCGCCGCTACTGGCATTCCTGTTTATCGCCTTTCTGATGCCCTTGTTCGAAATGCTGTGGCGCAGTGTCGATAACCCTGAAGTGTCTACCCATCTATCACGAACCGTTTCAGCGCTGGAAGGCTGGAATGGGGAGTCATTACCCGATGAAGCCGCCTTTGCCGCCTTGGCTGAGGACCTTCGTGTCGGACAGCAGGAACGCAACCTGGGGTTGTTGTCCAGCCGGCTGAACTATGAAAAGTCGGGCATGCGTTCGACCATTAGCCGCACGGCGCGACGTGTTGGTAGGCTGGAACCGCCGTATCGCGAGTCTCTGATCGAGGTCAACGATACCTGGGGAGAACTCGATACCTGGAAGCTGATCCAGCGTGAGGCGTCGCCCTACACCATTTCGTATTATCTGGCAGCGGTCGACCGTCAGTTGAACGCGGACGGCGAGATCGCCAAAGTGCCGGAACATATGCAGATCCACGCCACCCTGTTTTGGCGAACGCTATGGATGAGCGCTGTCATCACGGGCCTGACGCTAGCGCTCGGTTTTCCGGTGGCCTTTCTGCTGGCGAACCTGCCGACGCGTCACTCCAATCTGCTGATGATCCTGGTACTGCTACCGTTCTGGACCTCGCTGCTGGTGCGCACCACTACCTGGATTGCCATCCTGCAGTCGCAGGGGGTGCTCAATGACGTGATGGTAGCCCTCGGCGTGATCGCCGATGAGGCGAGGTGGCAGATGATCCACAACAAGATGGGCACGATCATCGCCATGACGCATATTCTGCTGCCTTTCATGATTCTACCGCTTTACTCGGTGATGAAGACCATTCCACCCAGCTATATGCGCGCCGCGCGCTCGTTGGGCGGCAAGCCGTTTCTCAGTTTTCGTCGAGTCTATTTTCCGCTGACCATCCCAGGCATCGCCGCTGGTGGCATCTTGGTATTCATACTGTCGATTGGCTACTACATCACACCGGCGTTGGTGGGTGGGCAGTCGGGTCGCTTCATCACTAATTACATCGCCTACCATATGCAGACATCGCTCAACTGGGGACTGGCGGCTGCGATTGCCTCCATCCTGCTGTTCGTGGTGATTATCTGTTATTTGGTATTCAATCGTCTGATCGGCGTCGACAAGGTCAAGCTGGGGTAAACGATGGCTATTCCTTCCTACGCCACCCGTGGCGAGCGCATTTGGCATTACATCTTTCTGGCTATCTGCGGCCTGGTGTTCCTATTCCTGATCGGGCCGCTATTGGTGATCATACCGCTGTCATTCAACGCGCAGCCCTACTTCACCTTCAGTAAGGAAATGCTGACTTTCGACCCAGCCGGTTATTCGTTGCGCTGGTATCAGGACTTCTTTACATCGAGTGAGTGGCTCAATGCCATCAAGAACAGCTTTATCATCGGTATTGCGTCCACGCTGCTAGCCACAGTGCTAGGGACGGTGGCGGCGTTAGGGTTGTCGAGTCGGCATATGCCAGCGCGTGGCGCGATCATGGCGCTGTTGATCTCGCCGATGATCGTGCCGTTGATCATCTCAGCGGCGGCGATGTTTTTCTTTTTTTCCAAGGTCAATCTCGCCCAGACCTACGTAGGCGTGATCCTGGCCCACACGGCGCTCGGCATTCCCTTCGTGGTCATCACCGTAACCGCTACGCTATCGAGCTTCGACACCACGCTGATCCGCGCGGCGCATAGCCTCGGCGCTAACCCGACACGGACCTTCTTTAAGGTGGTGCTGCCACTGGTAACACCAGGGGTGGTATCAGGAGCGTTGTTTGCTTTCATTACGTCCTTCGACGAGGTGGTGGTGGTGCTGTTCATTGCCGGGCCCGAGCAACGTACCATGCCGATTCAGATGTGGTCGGGCATTCGCGAGCAGATCAGCCCAACGATTCTCGCTGTGGCGACCCTGCTGGTGCTGCTCTCGATGCTGCTGCTTACCACACTTGAGCTGCTACGCCGTCGCAGTGAGCGTCTGCGGGGGCTCTCTCCCGACTAAGCCCAAGCAGCGTTTTTACCGCGCCGGTTTGATGCGAAAACTAAAGGTCTTTGACCAACCTAAGCGCGTCGTAGATGGCCGCGTGAGTATTGCGGGACTCGACGGCATCACCGATACGGAACAGTTGGAAGCTGCCATCCGGATTGCGCGTTATGCTCTGGGGGGCGCCCACGATTAGGTCATCGTAATTCACCTCGCCGCGGTTGCTGGAGTGCGGCTTTAGCTCAAAATAGAGTTCGGCCATCGGTGTAATGCCGTAGTTGACCACCACTTGGTCGATGCGCCGCTCATACCCCTTATCCTGCTGGCCGTGAACAACATAATCGCTGGTGATTTCGGCGAGCAGTTGGTTGCCGTCGCGCTGCACGGACTTCAGTCGGTAAGTCGGTGTGAATATGACGTTGGCGCGCTGTAGGGAGCGCATGTAGGGCACCAGGTTCATGGCCATGATCTCTGCGGAGAAGGTGCGGTCCGGCGTCATAATCTCAAGCTCTGCTCCCGTGGCGGCAATGATCTCTGCCGCCTGCAAGGCGGCATGGTCGCCTGCATCGTCGAACAGTAATACCCGCTTGCCCGGCGGCACGTGCCCGGAAAGAATGTCCCAGGTGTTGATCACTAAGTCGTGGCCGACGGTGGGTTGGTCTTCCATGGGGTAGCCGCCGGTGGCCACGATCACCACATCAGGTTTTTCGGCGAGCACGTCCTCGGCTTCGGCCCAGACGTTGTAGCGGATCTCGACACCGAGTGCCTCGCAGCGCGACAGACGCCAATCGATGATGCCCAGCATCTCGCGACGTCGCTCACTCTGCGCCGTGAGCCGTATCTGCCCTCCAGCATCGCTGGCAGCTTCTAATATCACCACCGAATGGCCACGCTCGCCGGCAACACGAGCGGCTTCTAATCCCGCTGGACCTGCGCCGATAATGACGACTCGCCGTTGCTGTGCCGCTTTGGAAATGGTGTGGGGCATGCTGGTTTCACGCCCGGTGGCCGCGTTATGGATGCAGTAGGCGGCACCGCCTTGATAGATGCGGTCAAGGCAGTAGTTGGCGCCAACGCAGGGGCGGATCTCTTCCTCTCGCCCCTCTACGATTTTGCGCACGATGTGCGGGTCGGCCATGTGGGCACGGGTCATGCCGATGATGTCGACCTTGCCGGAGGCGATGGCATAACGGGCAGTGGCGACATCCTGGATCTTGGCGCCATGAAAAGTGGGGAAATCGGTCTCACGACGTATTTCTCCGGCAAAATCCAGGTGCGGGGCGCTGGGCATGCCTTGGATGGGAATCACGTCGGTGAGCCCCGCGTCGGTGTCGATGTGGCCGCGAACCACGTTGAGGAAGTCTATCAGGCCGCTACTCTTCAAGCGTCGTGAGATCTCCAGCCCATCACTGGATGTCAGTCCACCCGATAGCATTTCGTCGCCGGTATAGCGAACGCCGACGATGAACGCCTCACCAACTCGCTGGCGAATGGCGCGCAGCACGTCAAAGGTGAAACGCAGTCGGTTATCGAGATCCCCACCATAAGGTTCCTCTAAGGTATTGGTCAGTGGCGACCAAAACTGATCCATCAGGTGGCCGTAGGCCTGCAGCTCGATGCCATCGAGACCGGCAGCGTGCATGCGTTCGGCAGCATCGGCGTAGTCACGGATCAAACGTTCGATATCCCAGTCCTCGACCTGTTTGGGAAAGGCGCGGTGGGATGCCTCGCGGCGATGCGAAGGCGACACTGCTGGCAACCAGTCACCTTTGTCCCAGCGGGTACGTCGGCCCAAGTGAGTCAGTTGGATCATTACCGCGGTACCGTGCTCGTGGCAGGCATCGGTCAGCTCACGCATCCAAGGTACGACTTCATCCTTATAGGCGAGAATATTGTTGAACACCGGCGGGCTGTCTTTTGCTACCGCCGCGGATCCTGCCGTCATGGTCAGGCCAAGACCTGCCTTGGCCCGTTCGACGTGGTAGGCACGGTAGAGTGCTTTGGGCATCCCATCCTCAGGATAAGCGGGCTCATGAGCTGTCATCATAAGCCTGTTTTTTAGGGTCAGGTGTTTGAGTTGGAAGGGCTGCAACAGCGGATCGTTAGCCATGGGTAGCACTCTATTTTGTTGTGTATTTAACAAAGTTAGGTGCCGATGTTCATATCTGTCAATTTAATGTTCATTGGTGTACGTTGGCGGGGCGGTAACTGACATAAACCCGTCGCTTATCGTATCGGCCGACTACTCTTCTATGTACCCATGGCGGGCATGGAAGCGTTGCAGCTCCCTTGCGTCAGGAGACTGGCCGGTGAATATTGCGACATAGGCGGGGATGCGCTGCATGCGTACTTTGATCGGCTCCTGCGTCTTCATCGAGATATAGCCGATCTGGGTTAGGTAGATCGTGCGGCCACGAACGTTGGCCGCCAGTGAATCATAACCGTAGCGCTGGAACATGCGTGTCAGGGCTTCGATACGTGTGGCATCGGCAGTCTCGATTTCACTCACCACCGGCGCCGACTGCAGTGCCCAACTGCGCATGGCGAACTCTAGCGGGGAGTCGAATAAGTTAGGGTCTAACCAGCAGTCGAAGACATTAAGCATCGCCTCGACGATATTCTCGGCATAAGCTTCAGTCTGATGCACTAGTCCCTGGGTGTTCTTTTCACGCCAGCGTGCGATCAGTGCTTCCAGCAGTGACTCACGGTCCTTAAAGAACCAGTAGAAACTGGTCCGAGAAAGCTTTAGGCGCTTGGCCAGGGGCAGAATGCGGACGCTATCGATGCCCGATTCCAGTAGCGTCTCAAACGCTGCATCAAGCCAGACGTCTTGGGAGCCCTTGGTGGCGGACGTATTGGGGGAGGGCATGGGGCTAACCTTTAGGAGTGTTGCGATGCAGTGTACACATGTGTCTTTTATGTGTACACGTGGTTAGCGTTCTCGGCTGAGTTCTGGTGAAGGTGACAATCAATCTCTATGCACGCCGCTAAACAAGTCTGGCCCGCATAAGCGGGCCAGATGGATGGGGAAATTACTCTGCAAACGTCAGCCTTGCGCTAACTGTAACACGGGAGCCTCGTGGCCTAGATTCTCAAGCATGCGGGCGGCGTACCAATTGACAAAGTCGATAACACCGAACTCATAGGTTTCGGAATAAGGCCCAGGCTGATAAGCCTTTGAGTTGATGCCGCGCTGGTTCTCTTCGGCGAGCTGGCGATCCTGGTCGTTGGTGGCATCCCATACTCGGCGAAGCTGCTCGGGATCGTAGTCGACGCCTTCTACGGCATCCTTGTGAACCAGCCATTTGGTGGTTACCACGGTTTGCTGCGGACCAATTGGCAATACGCGAAATACCACCGCGTGATCGCCCATGAAATGGTTCCATGAGTTGGGCAGGTGAAGGATACGCAGTGAGCCCATATCGGGGCTTGATAAACGTCCCATCAGTTTCTTGCTGCCGGGCTTACCATCCATTGTCATGGAGACAATGCCATCCAGCAGTGGCGTACGCGTCAGGCGGTTGCGTTTACCAAGCCGCTTTAACTGGTAGGGCACCTGCTCGGCATCCCAATCTGCTTGTTTACGTGCCACCAGCGCTTTATAAGCGGGTGTTGCGCGGGGGTCGTCGGTATCATCAAACTCCTGCAACGAATTAAGCAGTTCAGGGTGGGCGCCGTTACAGTGGTAGCACTCGCGGTTGTTTTCGATCACGAGTTTCCAGTTGGCTTGCTCGACGATGCTGGATTCGGTGGCAACCTTGACGTTGTCCATCTGGTACGGCTCGAGATAGTGCTCAAGCGTTGTCAGAAAATCGTCAATGGCAGGTGGTTCATCGCTCAGGTTGATAAAGATGAAGCCGCCAGCTGTTTGGACGTTGACCGGCTTGAGGCCAAACTGGTTGAGGTCGAAGTCAGTGCCCATGTCGCTACCGGCAAACAGCAATCGGCCATCAAGCTCGTAAGTCCACTGATGATACGGGCAGACGAGTTTTGCTACCTTGCCCTTATCTTTAACGCACAGACGCGAACCGCGATGGCGGCACACATTGTGAAACGCATGAATAACGCCTTCACTACCGCGCACAATAACAATGGGGTTGTCGCCAATATCCAAGGTGATGAAGTTACCCTTGGTGGGGATCTCGCATGTCATGCCTGCGAACAACCACTCTTTTTCGAAAATCTCTTGCATATCAAGAGCAAACAGTCGGGCATCGTTATAAAACGGTTGCGGAAGAGAAAAGGTACGCGCCCTTTCCTGCAGCATATGGGCCGTTGACTCACGAGCCGCAGTGAGTGGGTCGTCCATCATATTAGAAACACTTTTTTCCATACCAGTATCCTCGTAAACCTCCGCTTTCCCCTCAAGGGCTGCGTGGCGGCCGTTAGTCAAGATTGTTTATC
The DNA here is from genome assembly GCF_014897875.1 of Halomonas sp. 3A7M. Lineage (NCBI taxonomy): Bacteria > Pseudomonadati > Pseudomonadota > Gammaproteobacteria > Oceanospirillales > Halomonadaceae > Halomonas > Halomonas sp. 3A7M. The sequence goes on along the minus strand of NZ_JABUZD010000171.1, from coordinate 32,457 downwards.
TTGTTGTTCTGTTGCGTAACCTGGCGTTTTATTCGAATGGGGCCTGATGTCAGTGTCTGATTGTGTTGCAGGCTAACCCCTACCAGTTATCTGCCCGCGACATCAGGTGGCGTAACGGCGACTAAAGAAGAGCTTTCTAAGCAATAAAGAGTGGCACGAGGTAAGTGCGCGTCGTTGTCAGGTAAGTCGGCTAAGAGGAGCGTCCCCAAAATGCACATCAACGGTGCTGGGCTATAGCGAATATGGTTCGGTAATGCATAGCGATGAAGGCTGGTCAGGCAGAGGCGATAATGACAACTAATTTCTTTAACCCGGTCACGACCCAAACCTGGACTAACGGCCGCCACCAGGTACGTTGCGTTAAGGTGATCCAAGAAACCCAAGATGTACGCACGTTCTGTTTTATGGCGGAGCAACCCGTACTGTTCTTCTTCAAGCCTGGCCAGTTTGTGACCCTTGAGCTTGAGATCGATAATCAGCCGATCATGCGCTCCTATACAATCTCAAGCTCACCCTCTATTCCTTACAGCTTTTCGATCACTGTTAAGCAGGTGCCGGGAGGCAAGGTTTCCAATTGGCTGCATGCCAATTTAAAAATAGGCGACGAGCTGGTGGTGCATGGGCCAGTCGGTAACTTTAACTCGATCGACTTTCCCGCCGAGAAAGTGTTGTTCCTCTCTGGCGGTGTTGGCATTACCCCTTTAATGTCCATGACACGTTGGCTTTTTGATACTAATGCCGCTGTGGATGTTGAATTTATACATAGTGCTCGAGCTCCCCGCGATGTCATTTATCATCGTGAATTGGTGCATATGTTTTCGCGTATCCCCGAATTCAAACTGCATATTATCTGTGAGAGTAAAGAGGATATTGGTGAGGCATGGGCTGGCTACCGGGGGTATCTCACCGAGCCGCTGTTTGAATTAATGGTGCCGGACTTTATGGAGAGGGAGATCTTTTGTTGCGGCCCGACTCCCTACATGAACGCCATCAAGCGTATTTTGCAGCACCATAACTTTGATATGAGCCATTATCACGAAGAGTCGTTTGGCGCCACGCCTGTCGACGTTCGTGATGATGTGCGTGAGCTGGCCGAGCAAGCAGAAGTCGATGCTGAAAATGTTGATAGCAATGACTTGCACTGCATTGAGTTCGCATCGACCGGCAAAAGTGTGCGCATTCAGCCTGGCGAAACAGTGCATGCAGCCGCGGCGAAGTTGGGTCTGCATATCCCCAAAGCATGTGGTATGGGGATATGCGGTACTTGCCGTGTAGAGCTCAAGTCGGGGGAGGTAGATATGGAGCATAACGGGGGCATTACGGATGAGGATGTCGCAGAAGGATACATTCTATCTTGCTGCAGTCGTCCTAAAGGGGACCTCGTCGTCGATTTTTAACGCAGTCATTTTTTAATACTTCAGTAAAGCGCCCTTTATGGCTTTTGCCGTTTAGGGCGCTTTTTTATGGGTAATCAATGACGATCTATCTGCGCAGCCTGGCTAATTGATGTCGATGTCGCAAATGCATCGAGTGGTGACGTCAACAAGTATCTTGGGCTAGGAAACCAACGATAGTATCGCGGTAAGAAAACGTTGATAGGAACCTTGGTTGATAGAAACTCTGGTTGATAGAAAGCTTGGTTTGTCAGCGTTAAAGAGAACGTCCAGCACTTAATAAAAAAGTCACTCATCAGGAGGCGATAATGCTTCAAAGTAATTTTTCCCCAAAAGCACGTTTGGCCAGTTACGACAGTTTGCTTGCAGAAGCAATTGCTGAAGAAACGGTACGCCAAGAAGCGCATATTGAGCTGATCGCCTCCGAAAATTACACCAGTCAACTTGTCATGGAAGCGCAGGGTACCCAACTGACTAACAAGTATGCGGAAGGCTATCCAGGCCGTCGCTACTACGGTGGTTGTGAATTCGTCGACAAGGTTGAGGCCTTAGCCATTGAACGTGCCTGCAACTTATTTAGTGCCAATTATGCCAATGTGCAGCCGCATTCCGGTGCTCAGGCAAATGCCGCTGTGTTTATGGCGCTGGTCAAACCTGGCGATACTATTCTAGGTATGAGCCTTGCCCACGGCGGCCATTTAACCCACGGCGCCGCCCCGAACTTCTCGGGCAAACACTACAACGCTGTTCAGTACGGCCTCAAGCCGGAAACCGGTGAGATCGATTACGAAGAAGTTGAGCGTTTGGCCCGTGAGCATCAGCCGAAAATGATCATTGCCGGTTTCTCTGCCTACTCTCGCGTGGTGGATTGGCGTCGTTTCCGCACTATCGCTGATGAAGTGGGTGCTTACTTAATGGTCGACATGGCCCACGTTGCAGGTTTAGTGGCAGCTAACCTTTATCCGAGCCCGCTGCCTCATGCCCACGTCGTCACCACGACTACCCACAAAACGCTGCGTGGCCCCCGCGGTGGTCTGATTCTGTCTGCGGATGGCGACGAGGCGCTCTACAAAAAGCTTAATGGTGCGGTCTTCCCAGGCCAACAAGGTGGCCCATTGATGCATGTTATCGCGGCGAAAGCGGTGGCGTTCAAGGAAGCCATGAGCCAGGAGTTTGTGCGTTACCAGCAGCAGGTGATTGACAACGCCCAAGCCATGGCCAACGTATTCATGGAGCGCGGCTATGATGTCGTGTCGGGTGGTACCGAAGATCATCTTTTCTTAGTCTCGCTTATCCAGCAGGGCGTCACGGGTAAGGATGCGGATGCCGCATTGGGCCGCGCGCATATCACCGTTAATAAGAACACGGTGCCCAACGACCCGCAGAGCCCCTTCGTGACATCGGGTCTACGTATTGGTACCCCCGCGGTCACCACGCGTGGCTTCAATGCCCAAGAGTGTGGCGAACTAGCTGGCTGGAGTTGCGACATCCTAGACGTATTAGCTGCTGGGAGTGATACCGCTGCCATCGAGGCCGAGGTGCTGGCTAAAGTGAGTGACGTGTGTGCCCGGCACCCTGTCTATGCTGAAGCTGTCGCTGAAGCCGTCGAATCTATTGCTTGAATCGGCTTGCCGGCAAGGCCCGGCGCGGCTGAACTAAGGAGACCACTATGCAACGCTATTCCGGCTTCGGCCTGGTCAAGCACGCGCTGAGCCACCATGAAAACTGGGAGCGCCAATGGCGCAATCCCACGCCTAAAAAGCAGTACGATGTGATCATCGTCGGTGGTGGTGGCCACGGTTTGGCCACGGCTTACTACTTGGCCAAAGAATTCGGTGTCAAGAATGTCGCGGTGATCGAGAAGGGCTGGTTGGGCGGTGGTAATACCGCCCGTAATACGACTATCGTGCGTTCGAACTACTTATGGGACGAATCGGCTGCCCTTTACGAACATGCCATGAAGCTGTGGGAAGGGCTTTCCCAAGACCTTAACTACAACGTCATGTTCTCCCAGCGAGGGGTGCTCAACCTGGGGCATACCCTGCAAGATATGCGCGATATCCAGCGCCGGGTTAACGCGAATCGCCTAAACGGCATTGATGGCGAAGTGCTGGACACCAGGGGTGTGCAGGCGCTGGTGCCAATCATGGATTGTTCCAAGAATGCTCGCTATCCAGTGATGGGCGCTTCCTGGCAGCCGCGTGCTGGGGTAGCGCGGCATGATGCTGTGGCCTGGGGCTATGCGCGCGGTGCTGATGCTCACGGGGTGGACATCCTCCAGCAGACCGAAGTTACCGGCTTCAAAATCCGTGACGGTAGGATCTACGGTGTGCACACCAACCGTGGCGATATCGAAGCCAAGACAGTGGGCTGTGTGACCGCCGGTAATTCTGGTGTGTTGGCCAATATGGGCGGCTTTCAGTTGCCTTTGGAATCTCACCCGCTACAAGCCCTGGTCTCCGAGCCGATCAAACCGATTCTCGATACCGTGGTGATGTCTAATCACGTACATGGCTATATCAGTCAGTCTGATAAAGGCGACCTAGTCATCGGCGCTGGCATTGACGGCTATAACGGCTATGGTCAGCGCGGTAGCTATCCTACCGTGGAACACACCCTTCAGGCGATCGTCGAGATGTTCCCGATCTTCTCTAGGGTGCGTATGAATCGTCAGTGGGGCGGTATTGTCGATACCTGTCCGGATGCCTGTCCGATTATCTCTAAAACACCGGTGAAGGGGTTGTTCTTCAACTGTGGTTGGGGCACGGGTGGCTTCAAAGCTACTCCAGGATCGGGTCACGTGTTCGCTGCCAGCTTGGCTAAGGGTGAGATGCACCCCATTGCTGAGCCGTTCTCCATGTTCCGCTTCCATAGCGGTGCGCTGATTGATGAGCACGGCGCCGCCGGCGTGGCCCACTAGGGTTCATACGAGAGGAGTATTCGTCATGTTTTATATCTATTGCCCCTACTGCGGCGAGCACCGTGAGGAAGAGGAGTTTCACCCCAAGGGCCAGGCGCATATTGAGCGACCCAAAGAGCCCGAGGCGTGTAGCGATGAAGAGTGGGGGAACTACCTTTTCTTCCGCAACAACCCCAGAGGGGTGCATCACGAAATGTGGGTGCATGCGGTAGGTTGCCGCAAGTTCTTCAACGTGACGCGTCATACGGTGAGCTACGAGATTCTCGAGACCTACAAAATGGGCGAGCAGCCGACGATAACTGCCGACAGCCAAAAGCAGCCTCGCGAGGCGGCAGCGGTAAGCCATCAGGAAGGAGTGCGGGCATGAGTCAGTCTAAGCAACAAGTGTTCCGCCTAAAGGCAGGCGGCCGAATCGATCGCTCTCGCACGTTGAGCTTTACCTTTAACGGTCAGCGTTACCAAGGGCATCCTGGAGATACCCTGGCTTCGGCGCTGCTGGCTAACGGTGTGGATATCGTTAACCGCAGCTTTAAGTATTCCCGCCCCAGAGGCATCGTCGCCGCAGGCGCTGAAGAACCCAATGGCATTGTTCAATTAGGCAGTACCGAAGCGGCACAGGTGCCCAATGTTCGCGCTACCCAGCAAGCACTGTTTGATGGATTAGCCGCCTGTAGCACCAACGGTTGGCCTAATGTACAGCGCGACTTGATGGGCTTGATAGGCAAGTTAGGTGGGCAATTTATGCCGCCGGGCTTCTACTACAAGACGTTTATGGCACCAGCGTCGATGTGGCTGACCTACGAAAAGTACATTCGCAAAGCGGCAGGTCTGGGCCGTAGCCCTATGGAAGCCGATCCAGACAGCTATGACCACCTTCATCAACACTGCGATGTGCTGGTCGTTGGCGCTGGCGCGGCTGGCTTGTCTGCAGCATTGGCTGCTGCCCGTGGCGGTGCGCGGGTGATCGTTGCCGATGAGCAAGAAGAGATGGGCGGCTCACTGTTGGGTAGCCGCGAAACTCTGGATGGCAAGTCGGCAGACCAGTGGGTTGCTCGAGTGCTTGAAGAGCTAGCCGGATGTGACAACGTCACACTGCTGCCACGCACCACGGCTAACGGTTATCACGATCACAATTTTGTGACACTGTACGAGCGGCGTACTGAGCATCTGGGCGAAACGGCGCCTGTCGTCAATGGCCGCCGCCCGGTACGCTCCCGCATGCATCGAGTTCGCGCTGGTCAGGTGATCTTAGCCACAGGCGCTCACGAGCGGCCATTGGTGTATGCGGGAAATGACGTTCCAGGCAACCTACTGGCAAGCGCTGTTTCTACCTACATTCGACGCTATGGTGTCGTGCCAGGTCGCCAACTGGTGCTCTCTACCAGCAACGATGATGGCTATCGCGCCGCCTTAGACTGGAAGGAAGCAGGCTGCGAGGTGGTGGCGGTTGTTGATGCCCGCGAAGCACCTGCAGGGGATTGGGTCGATGCCGCCCGCGCCCAAGGTATCAAGATCATCACCGGCAGTGCCGTTATCGAGGCGAAAGGCAGCAATCGAGTCACTGCCGCACGGGTGGCCAAGATCGATATTGGCGCTTACCGAGTCAGCGGCCCAGTCCAGGAATTGGCCTGCGACACTATTGCTAGCTCAGGTGGCTATAGTCCGGTCATCCACTTGGCTTCCCATACCGGCGCGCGGCCTACTTGGCGTGACGATATCCTCGGCTTTGTACCAGGGCTAGTGAAGGGCGTTCATGCCTGCGGTGGCGCTAATGGCACCTATGCGTTGGGAGACGTACTTGCTGAGGGGGTTGAGGCTGGTATTAAAGCAGCGGCAGCCACAGGCCACGCGGCTCAGCCGGTTAACCTGCCTAGCGTTGAACGTCTCCAGCAGGGGCCTGCGGTGGCACTTTTCCAGGTTCCCCATGAGAAACCCACGCTGCGCGGGCCGAAGCAATTCGTTGACCTGCAGAACGACGTCACTGCGGCGGGCATCGAACTGGCTACCCGGGAGGGCTTTGAGTCTATCGAGCATATTAAGCGCTATACCGCGATGGGTTTCGGTACCGACCAAGGCAAGTTGGGCAATATTAACGGTATGGCCATTGCAGCTCGCTGCCTGAATCGCTCCATCCCCGAGGTGGGCACCACGGTATTTCGGCCAAATTATACGCCGGTGACCTTTGGCGCCATTGTGGGTCGCCACTGCCGTGATCTGTTCGATCCCGAGCGCTATACCGCTCTTCATCAGTGGCACGTTGAGCGCGGCGCCGAGTTTGAGGATGTCGGTCAGTGGAAGCGTCCCTGGTACTACCCACAGAAGGTGAATGGCAAGACCGAGACCATGCACGAAGCGGTCGCCCGGGAATGTTTAGCGGTGCGCGAGAAAGTGGGTATTCTCGATGCTTCGACGCTTGGCAAGATCGACATTCAAGGGCCGGATGCACGTGAATTCCTGGCGCGTGTCTATACCAACAAGTGGGAGAAGTTGGCAGTTGGTAAGTGCCGTTATGGCTTGATGTGCAAAGATGATGGCATGGTCACCGATGACGGTGTGACTAGCTGTCTTGCTGAAAATCACTTTTTGATGACCACCACCACCGGTGGTGCAGCAGCGATATTGGAATGGTTGGAGTTATGGCATCAGACCGAGTGGCCAGAACTGGATGTCTACTTCTCTTCAGTGACTGACCACTGGGCCACCATGACGATCACTGGCCCCGAAGCACGCAAACTGCTGGCTGAGATGACGGATATCGATCTCGACCGCGATAGCTTTAAGTTTATGGAGTGGCGTGCTGGAAAAGTGGCCGGGGTGCCTGCGCGTGTTTATCGGATCTCCTTTACCGGTGAGTTGACCTTTGAGATTAACGTTCAAGCCAACTACGCCATGCACGTGTGGCAGACCCTGTTCAAGCATGGCGAAAAGTATGGCTTGACGCCCTACGGCACAGAGACCATGCACGTCCTGCGTGCTGAAAAAGGCTTTATTATCGTTGGCCAGGAAACCGACGGCTCGGTAACGCCGGAAGACCTGGGCATGCAGTGGTGCGTAGGTTACGACAAGCCTTTCTCATGGATTGGTAAGCGAGCCCTGACGCGAACGGATACCAAGCGCGAAAACCGCAAGCAGCTAGTGGGGCTCAAACCGAAGGACCCTACGGTGGTGCTGGAAGAGGGCGCCCAGATTGTGTTTGATCCCAAGCATGCGATCCCAATGCCGATGGCAGGGCATGTGACCTCAAGCTACTACAGCCCAATTCTGGACTCTGGATTTGCCTTAGCGGTGGTTAAGGGCGGCCTCAAGAAAATGGGCGAAACCGTCTATCTGCCCATGGCAGACGGCCAAGTTCACGAAGCCGAAATTGTCAGCACCATTTTTTATGATCCCAAGGGAGAGCGCCAAAATGTCTAATGCGGCCACTTTCGATACCCGTACTGATACCGCTATCCCGGTAGAGTCTCCGTTAGCCTTTAGCTACCGTCATAGCGGCGCTCCTCGTGCTGGTAGTTCAAGTCGGGTTCAGCTACGCGAGCGGGCAATGCTTGGGCATCTGATCTTACGAGGCGGTGCTATCGTTCTCGATGAGGCGGTGCGCGATGTGCTGGGGATTAGTCTGCCTGGCAAGCCCCAGGCGCTAGTGCAGGATGCCAGCGGCGAGCGGTCCATTCAGTGGCTTTCCCCTGACGAGTGGCTGGTGATTGTGCCTAGCGGTGAGGAATTCCCGCTAGAGACGCAGCTGCGGGAGCGTTTGGGGGATTCCCATTACGCCATCAGCGATGTCAGCGGTGGGCAGACGGTGTTAGAGATTACCGGAGAGGCGGCCCGCGAGCTGTTGATGAAAGCGGTGATCTACGACGTTCATCCCCGCCATTTTCCCGTGGGCAAAGGTGTTACTACCGTTTTCGCCAAGGCCACGACCATCCTTCGTCGGCCCAGTGAGGAGCGTTGGGAGTTAGTCGTGCGGCGCAGTTTTGCCGACTACTGCTACCGCTGGCTACTGGATGCAGCAGCAGAGTATGGCGTGAACGTAGAACAATAAGCAGGCAGGCCGAAACGCTGTTTCGGCCGCTATCTTCTGCCGCTAACAGAGATACATGCATTATGAGCCGAATGAGTGATACCTGGATACTTGCCGCCCAATGCCCAAGCCGTTTGGGAACGGTGGACGTCGTCACGCGCTTTTTAAAAGAGCAGCAGTGCTATATCACTGAGCTTAACTCTTTCGATGACCGGCTTGGCGGACGCTTTTTCATTCGTGCCGAGTTTCGTCCAGAGCGAGACGACTTCCATGAAGAGCGCTTCCACGCCGATTTTACAGCGCGGGCAGGCGAATTCGATATGCAGTTTGAGCTGACGGCGCCGGGCAAACGCACAGGCGCCGTGATTATGGTCTCCAAGGCCGATCACTGCTTGAATGATCTGCTCTACCGTTATCGGACGGGCCAGCTTCCGCTGGATATCAAAGCGGTGATTTCCAACCATCCTGATCTGGAGCCGTTGGCAGCATGGCACGATTTGCCCTATCACTACCTGCCGATCACGCCCGAGACGAAATTGCAGCAGGAAGCGCAGATACGCGAAATCATCGCGGATACTGACGCTGAGCTGGTGGTGCTGGCAAGGTATATGCAGGTACTCTCCCCCTCAATGTGTGAACTATTAGCCGGGCGCGCTATCAATATTCATCACTCGCTACTGCCCGGTTTTAAAGGCGCTAAGCCTTATCATCAGGCGTACGAAAAAGGCGTCAAGCTAGTGGGGGCAACGGCACATTATATTAATAATGACCTTGATGAAGGGCCAATTATTGCTCAAGGGGTCGAGCCAGTGGATCACACCCACTACCCAGAGGATCTGGTTGCCAAGGGAAGGGATATCGAGTGCCTGACGCTGGCTAGAGCGATTAGCTATCACTTGGAACGTCGTGTGTTCTTTTATTCTGGGCGTACAGTGGTGTTTGGTAACTAAGGTTTTTTGCTTATAGCTATTAACGATAAATACACACAGTTATAGCGCGCTTTTATAACGGGGCTACTGTCAGCACCAAGCGTTTTTTAGTTCGCTAGGTAGCCCTTAGTTATGTATAAGCATGCTAATGCGTGCTTAAGAATTTCGGTTTATAAAAATAAAAACTTATCCATAAAAGATAGTTTCGTTTTATTTTTCATCACATCAATAACTTATTAAAACTTTCAGGCGCCGCCTGAGTTTCCCCTGTTTATACGTCAAGAGGTGCTCCAATGCCTATCAGTGTTTTCGACCTTTTTAAGATTGGAGTAGGCCCCTCCAGTTCCCATACCGTAGGGCCCATGCAGGCCGCTTTTAAGTATGTTACATCACTACGCGAAGCCGACCTTCTTGATGAAGTGGCCCGTCTAGACGTTCATCTTTATGGCTCACTGTCAGCGACGGGTATAGGGCACGCAACGGATCACGCGATTATTATGGGGCTAATGGGTGAGCGCCCCGACACGATTGATCCTTTGATTATTGGGCCATCTATTGCGTCGCTTAAAGAGAGTCAGTTATTAGAACTTGGACGCCAAAAAAAAATTGCTTTTGATTGGAATCGCGATATTTATTTCCATGAAGAGAGTTTGCCTCATCATCCTAATGCCATGCGGCTTGCTGCCTTTACACATCAAGGTGAGTTGCTGCATGAAAATATCTACTACTCGGTAGGGGGCGGTTTTGTTGTTGAACAAGCCCAGGTGGATATGCCGTTAGAGGACTTTGATGGGGCAACTATTCCCTACAACTTCGATACAGCTGAAGAACTGCTAGCATTATGTAAAAAAGAGCAGCTGAGTATTAGCCGCTTAATGCTAGAGAATGAGAAAGTATGGCGGACGGAAGACGAGGTCAGAAATGAGCTATGGCGAATCTGGCAAGTCATGTGTGAATGCATTGACAACGGGTTAGCCCATGAAGGGATATTGCCGGGTGGGTTAAACGTGAAGCGCAGAGCTAAGCTATTGCATCAGCGGCTTTTAGCCGCTGAGCAGAATGATTGCCTAATCGCATCGACATTTTCAGCAATGGAGTGGGTCAATATTTTTGCCCTCGCGGTTAATGAAGAGAATGCCGCAGGAGGGCGCATGGTAACGGCGCCCACTAACGGCGCTGCAGGCATTATTCCCGCCGTTCTGCACTACTATATGAAATTTCAGCCCAACGCCTGCGAGAAAAACGTCGTGGATTTTCTGCTAGCGGCAGGTGCCATTGGCATTCTCTGTAAGAAGAACGCGTCGATATCAGGGGCAGAGGTGGGCTGCCAGGGGGAAGTGGGCTCGGCGTGCGCCATGGCGGCAGCTGGCTTAGCGGATGTGATGGGAGGAACGCCCGAGCAAGTAGAGCATGCGGCCGAAATCGGCCTGGAACACAATTTAGGATTAACCTGCGACCCGGTGGGAGGGCTGGTTCAGGTGCCGTGTATCGAGCGCAACGCTATTGCCACCGTAAAAGCCATTAATGCAGCGCAAATGGCATTGCACGGTGATGGTACTCACTTTATATCGTTGGATAAGGTCATTCGCACTATGCGCGACACGGGGAGGGATATGCTTGATAAATATAAGGAAACATCCAAAGGTGGACTGGCCGTCAATGCTATTGAATGCTGATCGCTAATGTATTCGGCAGGGTAGTTAAATTATCAGTCGTTTGGGTGCGCTTCATTGTCGGCATGCCTAACACCGATGACTCCCAAGAAGATTTACTTGATGGCGTTGGTGTTGCGGCGTCAGGACCAATGGCAGAGATGATGCGAGCCCCGGCTATTACGGTATTCAGCTTCTGAAACGTTAGTGCCATGCTGGCAGTATGAAGCCGCTACTTTTTAGTAGCGGCTTTTCTATGTTGGAGTGTTGCAGCATGAGCTTTTCCAACAATACTTGAGAAATTATTGATACTCATACCATTAGTAGGGTGTACTTACGGTTATCCACTTTTCGAGTGGTTGCTCCATGGAAATGTGACTGGCTCTAACGCTGGCAGCGTTGTTTTGCACGGCATGACCATGTTCCCTGGAGGTTTACTTGTCTCAAGATTACCAACCACTCGGTATGCCATAAAGCTATGAAATACACAGATTCCTCTATTACGCGTAAGTTAAAATTTCATCAGCTAATGGTCTTTGAGCAGGTCGTTTTAAGCGGCTCAATGCTACGAGCTTCCCAGGTGCTCAATCTGACACAGCCAGCCGTTAGCAAAGTGATACATGATTTAGAAGTGTATTTTGACAGCCCGCTTCTCGTCAGGGGAAACCGAGGGGTAGTTCCCACTGAGCTAGGTGAGCTTGTTTTGAAACGTGCAAAGCTGCTGATGGCAGAGCTGCGTAGTCTGACAGACGAAGTGAATGCTTTTCAGGAGGGAACTAGCGGTCATGTCGTCGTCGGCACGTTGATTTCGGCTTCAGTTTCCTTACTTCCAAAAGCAATTCAGTTGCTTAAGCAAAGAGCACCCAACGTCATGGTATCTTTGCGTGTCGGCCAGATGGATCAACTGTTTCCGGCAGTGGAAGTGGGCGACGTTGACTTAGTGGTTGGACGTGTCCCTGATGATTGGCGTTGGCGAGATGAGGCTAATAGCCTTACGGTGGACACTCTCTACAGTGAAGAGTTATGCATAGTCGCTGGCTCGAAACATCCCCTACACGAAAGCCAATCGCTGACCCTTGAGAAGTTACATTCTTTTCCATGGGTTCTGCCTACTCGAGAGTCATTACTAAGACGTACTGCCGATAAGCTTTTTGCTGAAGAGGGTTTGTCTGTTCCCAGCAATGTGGTGGAGTCTTTATCCATTCTGACGAATTTAACCTTGATGCAAGATCAAGAAACCGTTGCGTTGATGCCTTACGAGGCGGCTTCGCCTTTCGCAGAGGCGGGGCTACTCAAGGTTTTTAAGCTTGGAAAGTCGCTGGCTTTTGGCGATATCGGTTGCTTTTCCGCTTCTGGTCGAGAGTTAGGCCCTGCTGCAAAACTGTTTCGTGAGTGCCTCAAGGAAGCGTGACTTCAGTGAATTTCTGCGCTCAGAGTTCTATGGCTATGAGTTTACAACGCTTATATAACCAGATGCCCTTTTGGATTAGCGGTTTGATGGGGGCTGGGCGCTGGTAATGCCAGGTATTCCTTTTTTAAATATCTAATGGGTTTTTATTGATTATGAAATGATATCTGCTCTGCCTACACTCTTTCCGAAATGAATTAAAACAACGTTTCGGAGACAACCGTGTCGACCACAGCTCCCCAGCTTCTCAATTATGTCGGCGGTGAATTTCTTGCCACCGAACAGACTTTCCCCAATATCTCACCCATTGATGGCCGTTTGCTGAGTCAGGTCTGTGAAGCCGACGAAGCCTTAGTGGGGCGCGCCGTTAGTGCCGCCAAAGCCGCCCAAACCGGCCCTTGGGGCCGCACCAGTGCCAGTGAACGAGCCGATGTGCTGATGCGCATCGCCGCGGGTATCGAGAGCCGTTTTGATGAATTTGTGGCCGCTGAAGTGGCCGACACCGGTCGTCCGGTAGAGCAGGCCCGTCGTCTGGATATCGCGCGTGGTGTGCACAACTTCCGTACCTTTGCTGAGCTTATCCGCCAGTCTGGCGGCGACTACTTCGAGATGCGTGCTCCCGACGGCAGCGATGTTTTCAGCTACTCGGTGCGTAAACCCCACGGTGTGGTTGCGATTATCTCCCCCTGGAACCTACCAATGCTGTTGCTCACCTGGAAGGTGGCACCCGCACTGGCTTGCGGTAACTCGGTAGTGGTTAAGCCCTCTGAAGAGTCTCCCTCCACAGCTACTCTGTTGGCCGAAGTGATTCATGACGCGGGGCTGCCTGAAGGCGTATTCAACCTGGTCCACGGCTTCGGTCCAGGCTCTGCCGGTGAGTTTTTGACCAAACATCCCGACGTAGACGCTATCACCTTTACCGGTGAATCTCGCACCGGCAGTGAAATCATGAAGGTGGCCGCCGAGGGTGTTCGTGACGTTTCCTTCGAATTGGGCGGCAAGAATGCCGCCGTGGTCTTCGCTGACTGCGACTTTGAGGCGGCGGTGGCTGGCGTGGCCCGCTCCAGTTTCACCAATGCCGGTCAGGTGTGCCTCTGCTCCGAGCGAGTCTATGTAGAGCGTCCTATTTTTGAGCGTTTCGTGGCCGCTCTCAAGGAGAAAGCCGAAGGGCTCAAAATCGGCTATCCGGACGAGCCCGGTGTTGATATGGGTTCAATGATCTCTCGCCAGCATCGCGAGAAGGTACTCAGCTACTTTGAATTAGCTCGGGAAGAGGGCGCCACAGTGGTGACTGGCGGCGAAGTGCCAACGTTTGGCGATGCTCGCGATCAGGGGGCTTATGTACGACCAACTATCTGGACCGGCCTGTCAGACGATGCTCGTTGTGTCCAGGAGGAGGTCTTTGGCCCTGTCTGCCATATCGCCCCCTTCGACCGTGAGGATGAGGTGATCGAGCGGGTTAACAATACCGTTTATGGCCTGGCAACAGCCCTCTGGACCCAGGATCTGGGCCGTGCCCACCGAGTTTCCCGTCAGTTCCATGTGGGCATGGTGTGGATCAATACCTGGTTCCTGCGCGACTTGCGCACGCCCTTCGGAGGAGCGCGGCTTTCTGGCCTTGGCCGCGAGGGTGGCCGCCATTCCCTCGATTTTTATTCCGAACTGACCACCATCTGCGTTAACCCGTGAGCGAGGAGATTGCTATGCATACTGCCCTGATCGAGGCCGCAGAGTGCCTCAGCCAAGCCCAGGCGACGGGACAACCCTGTAAGCCGGTGCGTGAGCTGATTGCCCGTGCCCAGGTGGAGGAGAACGCCGCTGACCCGGTGGCCTTAGCCTATACCGTCCAGCAGCACAACACTCGCCTAGCCCGGAAGCAGGGGCGTCGCCAAGTGGGCTTCAAGGTAGGGCTTACTTCCCGCTCCGTTCAGCAGCAGTTAGGGGTGAATCAGCCTGATTTCGGAGTGCTTTTCGCCGATATGGCGGTGGGGGACGGTCAGCCTATCGCAGTGGATGCCGTGCTTCAGCCCAAAGTGGAAGCGGAGATCGCTCTGGTGCTGGCGCATGACTTGGATCACGAGCGCCATACCTTAGCGGATCTGATTCGGGCTACCGCCTTCGTTTTACCTGCCATTGAAGTGGTGGGGAGTCGCATTGCTAACTGGGATATCCGCCTTGAGGACACCATCGCCGACAACGCCTCATCGGGCTGTTTTGTACTCGGCAGCCGTCCAGTGACGCTGGAAGCCCTCGACTTAGTGCGTTGCGGTATGAAGATGACCTTGCGCGGTGAGCCAGTGTCAGTGGGTGCGGGTGCTGCCTGTCTCGACAATCCCTTGAATGCCGCCGTATGGCTGGCCGATACCATGGCCCGCTTTGGGGAGCCGTTGCGCGCTGGTGACATCCTGCTTACCGGTGCTCTCGGCCCCATGGTGCCCGCAGCTGCAGGCGATATCTTTCACGCCGAAATACAAGGCCTGGGTGGTGTGACCGCTGCTTTCGCCAAGCCACAATGAGAGAAAAGATCATGAGCAAAAAAGTCAAAGTGGCCATCATTGGCTCCGGCAATATCGGCACCGATCTGATGATTAAAATTCTGCGGCACGGCCAGTATCTTGAAATGGGAGCCATGGTGGGAATTGATCCGGCCTCGGACGGTTTGGCGCGCGCCCAGCGCTTCGGCGTCCCTACGACTGCCGAGGGAATTGATGGTCTGCTGGCTATGGAGAATGTTGACGACATCAAAATCGTCTTTGACGCCACTTCTGCTGGCGCCCATAAGCGTCACAACGAGATGCTACAAGATCGCGGCATCAACGTCATCGACCTGACTCCGGCAGCCATTGGTCCCTATGTGATTCCGTCGATCAATATGGATGAGCATCTGGACGCCCCGAATATCAATATGGTTACGTGTGGCGGCCAAGCCACCATCCCCATGGTAGCAGCAGTTGCCCAGGTTGCTAGGGTGCACTATGGCGAGATAGTCGCCTCTATTTCCAGTAAGTCTGCTGGCCCGGGTACCCGCGCCAAGACCGGATTTGAACCGATGACCTTCGGGTTATGAGCTGGATTGATTTGATTTTCTTAGCGCTGCTTTATTTGTTGTTAATTTGTCTAAATAGCCTGCTATATAAGGGTTTCCGTCGGTTTTTGAAATGCTGTCTAGGTAATTTAAGGTCAATCTAGCACGCTAAAGAGTGTCACAAAATAAAATGTAAAATTTACAGCATAAATGACCGTTAGGCTGCTGCTGAGGTCGGCAGCGGGTTAGCCGGACTCTGAAACCGGCGAGACTGGCATCATAGGTTTTGTCAGAACGGATTGTTTGGTATGCCAGTTCCCGTGAGATGGCGCTGGGCGGATGTTCCAATTGTCGGGCGATGGTTCGGATTTAGTAGTGAACCCGCATCTGCATGATGGCGGCTCGGTCTTCAGTAGAGAGGTCGCAATAGCAATGAGTCGTGGCAAAACCATACCGGAGGGTCAGATATTGCATTTGGTCATTGAGACCGCCAACCCAAGTGCGAATAGTCAACGGCATCTTATTGGTGATACGGCTACAGTGGAAGCAGCTTGAAGCATTCGATTGATGAGTTTATTATATCTGAACTGATATAAATTTATGGCAGTTAAGGAGCCAGCGTGGCGCGCAAGAAACCTGTTGCATTCGTTGGAGACTCGAAGGATCGGCTGCGCGACTTCTCTCTGGACGCCAAGCGAGAAGCGGGGTTTCAGATAGACAAGATTCAGGCTGGAGGCCAGCCGGACGATTTCCGCCCAATGCCAAGCGTTGGCCCTGGTGTCATGGAAATCCGCATTCGGGAACACAACGGCGCCTTTCGGGTCTTCTACGTGGCCAACCGGGGCGACGCGGTATTTGTGCTCCACTGCTTCCAGAAGAAAACCCAGCAGACCGCCAAAAAAGACATCGACTTGGGCAAGCAGCGATACAAGGAGCTGCCCTGAGCCCAACCACCAAGCGAGGTTAGAAAATGGCCATCGAGTATTACGACAGTGTGTGGGACGCCATCGAGGACACTCCTGAAGAGGCGCTGAACATGCGGCTGCGCTCCGAGCTCATGGCGAGGATTGCTGGCCGTGTAAGGGAGTGGGATATTACTCAGAAAGAGGCTGCACATCGGCTGGGAATCACCCAACCCCGCCTCAACGACTTGCTGAACGGCCAGATTAATAAGTTCAGTCTCGATGCTTTGGTCAACCTGACGGGGCCAGCTAACTTCCATCTCGAACTGGAGATTGAAGACGAGAAGGAAGTAGCCGCCTGAGAGTGACCAGATAAACTGGGTTCAGCTAGACAAGTGAAGAAATTCTTGGCCTCAGTTCACTTGATGAGCTTTTAACGACTGACTGCCTCTCAAAGGCTAAAGCAATCTGGTTTGCCCGGAAGCGATAAACTTATACCCCATAGCCTTATAGCCTTTCTCACGCTTTCGGAACATTCGCTCAAGCATAGGCAGGCCAGTATCCAAGTAATCATAGACAGTGACTTCTAGTTTGCCTTCGGTGTCTCGATGGAGTCTGCCTGCATACTGTGACAGCGTTCCTTTCCATGCGATGGGCAGAGCTAAAAACAGGGTGTCCAGTCGAGGCAAGTCAAAGCCTTCTCCAATGTATTTCCCAGTTGCAACGATGACTTGAACCCTATGCAACTCTTTTTCTGCCAACTGGCGCTCTTTGACGCGCATCCCACCACGTAAGATAACTGACGATATGGATTCAGCATCCAGCAGTGTCGCCAAGGTCTCGGCATGTTCTCGTCGTTCCGTCAGCACAAGGCAATTTGCTTGGTTGTGCGCACAGCTTGCAACATCCTGAACAATGGCCTCATTTCGGGCGCTGCTCTGGGCAAGCCAATGGTAAACCGATGCGATATGGGGCCGCACACTAGGCTGGCAGATGTGGGTGGGTGGCGTTTCGTGATGCTCTCGAACAATGACGTGTTGGATAAATCGGTTACTGTGGTGCGCCTGGGCTTTGTGACGAATGGGCCCTGCAACCATCAACATGATTTTTTGGTGGCCATCCTGACGATCAGGCGTTGCTGTCAAACCAATGACGTATCGAGCGCTGACCTCATTAAGCAACATCTCGTAACGTGGCGCTGAGATATGATGGCATTCATCGATGATGACTTGCCCGTACTCCTTGACCTGCTTCGAGACTGTATTGTCTTTCTTATTGATCAAGCTTTGGTAAGTGGCAACGTCGACCTGCCCAGTAGGTTTCTTTTTACCGCCGCCAATTACACCGATGAGCGCACCCTCAAGGAAGGTGTCGAGTCGCTCCTTCCATTGATCAAGTAGCTGACGACTGTGCGTGAGGATCAGTGTGTTGACTTGCCGCCTGGTTATCACGCCAATAGCCGTTACGGTTTTACCGAAAGCGGTCGGTGCATGAAGTATTCCGGTATCGTGTTGGATAAGTGCCTGCACCGCCTTGTCCTGGTCGCTACGCAGCGTTGCTTTTAGGCTGACTCCAGGTAAAAACTGGCCTGATATTCTACGGTCATCAATGTCCACCGTGATTCCCTGTTTCAGCAGCAGATCTTGAAGCTCATCCAAGCAGCCTCTGGGAATAGAAAGATAACCTTGCTCAATATGGGCGCATGATATGTAGCGAGGGATGCCATGCGTCGAGAAACGAAGCGACTGTGTTTTGAAAAATACAGGATTAGCAAAGCTGGCCATTCGCTTTATTCGTGTCGCCAATGTTCCTGGAATGCCTGATAACTTTATATAAATGTGACTGGTCAGGATGAGCGTGATGCTTTCAGGACATCCAGAAAGCTTCCCTGTATCAACCGGTAACGTTGACTCCCACGGCAACACAGTATCTACAGTCACACCGGAATTAGCCTCATTGCCGATCAGCTCTTCAAGTTGAGCTGATGCAAGTGTCTGTTGCTGACTGAGCAGTGCCCATTGATCCGGGTATGGCGCAAAGTTGTCGTCGACGAAGACGGTGCATCCGCGACTTCGCGCCTCGTGTTGAAGCGGCAGGGCAATCAGATTGCCAAACCCACCATCAGGCATGGTGTCTTGGTTGGGAAATAGCCGGTCATAGGAGTCGAAGGATAAGCCTGGATGAAGCTCCATGGCCTTATCCAACAATTTGAATCCCAACCTCCTCGCTGACGAAGCTTGAACAGCTTCTGAAAAGAAAACCCATAGATGGGCACCCGCACCGGACCGAGAAACCTCCATAAGATAGGGTACGCCTTCACCACGACAGGCCTGGGCTAGTGCACGAACATTCGCTTTCCAGTCCCCCTTATCAAAATCCGCCGCCAGCAAGTAACAAGAGCTATCCGGCAGTAAAGGGTAAAGGCCGGTCACATGTTTGCCAGACAGGTGGTCATAAACTGCATCAAAATCGAGGGGCTTGAAATTTTTGTGTCGACATTCTCCGCACTTGATCCTTGGTTTCTGACAGATGACCGGCATCCACTCGTTCGCACAAGCGACAGCATAGCCGGAACGACCGCCGGAACTCTGCCAGCGAACCGCATAAACATCCTGCCTGCCTCGAAAGAGTTTTCGGTATACTTCAACTTTCTGGCCAGGGGTGAGTAGCGGTAAATCATGTCGGTTTGCAGAGCGATACAGCTCTTGCTTTCGAGAAAGGAGAGCAGCCTTTTCTTGTTCAAGCTCTGATAGTCTCAGCTCAATAGTGACGAGTTCTTGATCTGTACGGATACCTACCTCGTGCCCAGTAAAGCTATAGGGGTCTACGGTTTAACAGGTTAGAGACGCTTATTTGTAGTCTAGCTTATCGTCAGCACTCGGCTGACAGACCACACTCGTCACCATAAAAATTTACGGCGATCTATTTTGATATAATAGTAATGCATTGGACTGACAACACTGAGGCATGGTGTGACAAAGTTGGTAATATCGAAGATCAAACCCCCTTCCGGAGCGCTCGCTGAGATCGAGCGAGTCAACATTAACATTGCCAATCAATTGCCCGTGTCGTCATGGCTGGATGCTGAATTAGCCGATACCTTACTTGCCTACCATCCCGTTTCTGTGCAAAAGGTATCGAGGCATTACGAAGTGGTCAGTGGATTTCGCGCGTTTCATGCCGTTAGTGCCTTGCTGGATCCAGAGGCTTCCATCTCGGTAGGCATCACAGATGCTCACGAATCTGATCTGGTCAGAGGAGCGTTGTTTGAGCTTATTAGCCATAGCCTGATGCACTGTCCTGAGGCTGTGGATGCGAAAGAGCGCGTCTATCGACAGTTAAAAGAGCTCTCCATTACGCTGCGTAAGACGCACGGCATCAAGGTGCCTAAGAGTCTGTCCACACGCAATCTAAAGGCATTAATGGGACTAGAAGAGCGCCGCATCACGCATTCAAGGAAGCGAAAATCAGAACTCCAGCGGATCATGGAGTCCCAGTGACATGGTGATGCAAGCAGATTTGGAGAAATTGGCAACTTTGAGTAGCGTGGAGCTTTCCAGAATAGAAAAGCTGCTTGCGCTGCTGAAAGCGCCGGATGATCTAACCCACCTTCTCCTAGTTATGGAAAACTTGAACCGTGCTTTACAAGCAGTTCAAAGAAGCCAAAAAATTCGGGAGGATCTTGATGATGCGACCGAGAAAAAGGAGGAGAAAGGCCTCTTTCATTACCTTCCTGTCATTACCCAGATTATCGCCGTGCTGAAGGGATTTGATCGCGAAAGCTGCCCAGAGACGTGGTTAGATCAGTCGGGGAAGCAGCGCGGCATTATCAATGACCACCCTGAATGGGCGATGCTGATTCTTACCCCCGATGCTGAGTGCTATGGCAATGATGCGTATTGGCAGCATACCGGTGTAGTTATGGCGTGCTCAGCCGTTCAGCGAAAGCGGCACCAAGCGCATATTGGTTCCGAAATCACCGCTGCTTGTCGTGATATCCGGACGATTGGCAATGGCAAGAAGTCTCTCGGGCTGTTGGTAGAGATTGAGATGGACGCCACGCTCAAAAGCTACCGTCAACAATATTTGCTAAAGAGCGACGAGATCCTCGAGCCGCTGTCGGGTATCGAGCTGCTCGTTCGAAAAGTACTCGACCATAAGGGAAAGACGAGAGACGGTGGAGGTGGGGGTGGCCACCCGGCCCGAACGATCGAGCGGCGCGTTGATGTGTCGGATTCGGATGACGAGGAAAATGAGGGGCCAGAAAAGTCGATGCAACTGTTGGAATCGGCCGGTGACGAGCAGGCGCAGGGCCGTCAGCGTGCCGCCGGTTTGCACCCCAAAGAATCCCAGACACTGCGTGCTGTTTCCTTCACGGAAAGTAAAGCATCACCGACATTAGGGTTTGATCTAAGGGACTTGATCCGGCGCCAGAGCAGCCGTATCCAACATATCAGCCAGTCCAACCAGAGGCTTCCTTTTCGCTACGCCAGCTTAAGTCGGGTCGAGCTATCGCTGGCAGCGAAAGCAGCTTTCGAGCTATTTACGGGCCGAGGCCGCTTTGAAAAGCGTGATGACGAAGATGTCTATGCCGGTCTACTGCTGCTGTTGATGATCTGGCTTGGACGTCCCGTCGAGCAGATTCTGGGGATGCGGGTCTATAACCATCGACATGAGCTACCGAAACACCGCAAGGACGTACTCGCTTTTTTGATTGAAGAGCACGCCTTTGTGCTCCCCATTCCGTCGCCGGAGTGGCTCCAGGACGACGCAAAGAAACTGCTCTTTACAGCCGGTGGGAGCACGCCTGCATTGGTGGATGAGGTGGTAGTGGTCGCCAGTCCCGTGCGGATGGGGAAGTTTATCTCGCGTCTCAGCTTGGTGCGGAAAAGTCGGACAAAATATCGCGAATTGTTTCCCGAATGGCGTCATGGCGGCATTGAGGAGGCAATGCGGGTGGCGGTTTCAAAGATCAACCGCACCCACCGTATGCGGCTGACACCCCGTCGGATCAGTCAAGCGCTATTCGATGAGATCGTCGGCCACTCCAGCGATTGGGTTGATGCTTACCTGTTGACCGGGCACCGTTTCACCGTCGCTGATGTGGCCGCACATTATTACAGCGTGCCGGCTGGCTATCTTGAGACACTCTATCATGCTGCTGCTGTTTCGCTGCGTAACAGCATCTATCAGTACCTTAGCGTGGAAGAGAAGCATTACTACGCCTTCAAACAAGTCGTTCAAAACAAGGGTGACCATGGCAGTAAGCTGAACCTCAAACCGATATTGCTGACACGCCTGGTCAAACACTTGAAAGGCGAACTGCGGGCAGCTAGGCGTCTTCAGCCTGGGGAGGAGAGTTGGCGACAAACGCATAATCACTACGTGGCTTATATCGCTTTCTGGATACTGTTCGCGACGGGCTACCGTGCTGTCAATGACTTGGTTTTTCGCTGGCGGGAAATCGACTTTGCGTCCGGTTTTCTGGCCATTTCCGACAAGGACGACGAAGCGATGAGTCAGGCACGGGTGGTTTGGCTGTTGCCGGAGTTGCGTGATCAAATACGCCAGTATGCGAGCCACTTGGAAGTGCTACAGGCCCGGTTTTATCAACGTGCGTCTCTTTACGAGCACCTCGAAGCAGTGTTGAGTGAGCCTCAGCCAGACGTGCCGCTGATGTTTTTTATCAGTGACAGCTGGCAGATGGTTCAGCTTTCTCCAGAGAATCTGCGGCGCCACGTACCGCTCTTTACGCTGCCAGTCAACGCAAGTCGGCACTATCTTCGCAGTGCTTTGCGTGCTGAAGGGGTTCGTGGCGAACTGGTTAATGCCTTTATGGGGCACGCTCAACAAGGGCAGGAGCCGTTTGGCGCTTTCTCTACCTTGACCCCCGTGGAAATGTTTCGGGAGCTAGCGCCTGTCCTCAGTAAAATGCGCCGGGAAGCGGGATGGACAGTGCAGCAGGGGCTAGCGGATGACTGATCATGTCGAGGAAGTTTGGAGCGGCTGGAAGCTAATACAAGTTCCGGAAGGGGCAGGTGGTGCCGAGGCACGCCATCGGCAGCATCTGCTAAATAGGCGTCGTCACCAAATGGCAGTGCTGGAACTGCTACAGGAAACGCACCCTGGCCTTGTCCGCGGTGAATCGGATGTCAGCGTGCCGACGGATATCGCCCAGCAGTGGGAAGAAGCCCTACAAACCGGTGACAACCGTTCAGTCGTCGAAATTCGCAACAAGGTTAACTTCTTATCACTGGGGCTGTCGCGTGGGCAGCGTGAGTTGGGGTGGGACGTGCGCGTTCCAGCGCCGCTGCACCTGGTCAGGCCAGCGGCGAGTCCTTTTACGCCCTTGTCCTTCAAAAATTTAAGCGATTACCGTGACTGGTGCCAGGATGCCGATCATGAGATTCAGCAGCCAGACTTTCAGGCGCTTCTTTGGCACGGCAATGGAAAAAAGGGACACCGTCGGCTTGAGCCTGAAATGATCAGTTGGGGGCTGTTTCTTTATTGTGTGATTGCCAATGACGGCCTGCTGGGCAGCAAGCACCTGAACTCACTACCATTGGCCACCACTACATTGGCAGTGCACGGGGCTTCTGCCTGGTTGGTGCTGCATGAGACAGTACCGGAAGGCATGCCAAAATCGAAACGGGTGTTGCCACGTAGCCGTTGGCTGTTGGGAGTGTCGGCCTTAGCGGTGTTGATGCGCCACATTCAGCATTTTGGCCACCCTGGCGAGAAGTGTGGCGGTTATCAGCAGGCGAGGACTTATACCCAGACGGCTTGGCTGCATTTCTGTGGCGCTTTAAAGACTGAGCCGGTGTCACTTCCGACGTTTAGCGAGCATGCCTCGACCGCCTTTCGCTTACATGTACCGGCTTATATCGTGAACAGCGCACACGGCAAACACCCAAGCACGTCAATTGCTGAAGAGCGTTGGCATCAGCTGCTCACCGGTGGGTACGTAAAGCATGCCAAGCCAAAAGCCGAGCAGGAGGATGTGCTTCCAGGAGAAGGATCCGGGCTAACGCCAATGGTGACCGAGCGTTGTGAGCGGGACCAACCGTTATATGAAGGGCGTGCGCTGCTGAAATCGTTACACGATACGCTCTATAAGCGTCGTAACCAGAAACGCCTCAGGTTTCGAGACCTTTCTCGCGAGCTGGAAAGTGCCATTGTTGCTTCTCAGCGTATGGCTCCCACCGTTGAATGCCTGTGTCGCTGGCTGCTGTTCTTGCATCAGAAGCAGAAGCGAAAGCAGTCGACGCTGTACAAGTATCTCGGTGTAAGCATGCCGCTTCTGCAGGCTTTGGGGGAGACGCCGGTTGATCAGGACCGGATGGATGCGCTCATTGAGGCCTATCAGTTCGTGGTCGAACAGGCCAAGACCGAGAAAAACCGCCACTACCGTTGGACGGTGTTGCGCTCATTCCATTCTTTTCTTGTGATTGATCAAGGCCTGGCCAACGTCTCTATGGTGTTTGCTGACGGTGGGGCAACTATCGCGCATCACGCCGATGCCAATTGTCTGTCAGAGGATGAGTATCGTCTGATAGCTAGCTTTCTGGCCTCCCGCTCGTCAAACATCATGGGGCAAATTCGCTATTGGGTATTTGTGCTTGGATTTCGCGCTGGTCTCAGGATAGGAGAAGCACTTTCCATTCAGTTAGATGATGTCTTGCTTCATCAAGAGGTGCAGAATACCGACGTTACCCTTCTGGTTCGTAACAATGAGTATGTGGGGGTTAAGAGCCATGATTCACGGCGGCAGCTTCCGCTTCATTATCTGCTGACGGACAGCGAGCTGGAAGCATTCAAGGCCTTCATCGCCAATCGACAAGAGGTGTCCCTTCACGGTCGAGTCATGCTGTTCGGTGAGGGAAGTGGTTCGGTGGCTCCACTACGCGATGATGAGGTGCAGGCAGAGATCCACGAAGCCATGCGACGTATCACCGGGGATTACAGTCTGCGCTTTCATCACCTGCGTCATTCACTGGCTAACTATCTGTTGCTCTCTTTTCATGGGGTGGAGATACCCTGGTCAGGGCCTTCCCATCATGCTTTTCTTTGGGACAAGGTCGCTGAGGGGCCCACGCGATCAGGGCTGTACTTTATCGCGCAACTGATGGGGCATGCGTCCCCCGATGTGACATTACGAAGCTACTTGCACTTTACCTGCCTGCTCCTTGACCATTACTGCCACAAGCAGTCCTCCTCGATGGAGAGCTGTATTCCGAGCCACGCAATTGCTCAGTTGGAACCCTTGGCCAACGTGCTCCAAATCAAGCCGGCGACCCTGCGTAAATGGAAAGAGCGTTTCGGGGGAAAACCGCCACGTTGGCTTAAAAAGGCCTTTCCCAAATGTTCTGTGATAGACGTAGCTCAGCAGGCGCTAGCCCCCTATCCTGAATTGCCAGCCAAGATACTGCTTGAGCGCCAAGGTCTGAGTCAGCTATCGCTGGAGCAGGTCGCCGCTGCGCTGGATGCTTTGTATCAACGCGATTTTGACGACGTTGAGCATATCTTTAATTTGTGTAAAGGCGAGGCAGAGCGGCTAACGTCTTGCGCGCGGCGGGTTCTAACAGCGCGCACGCGGCAGGGGATGAGCGCGTTTCGTCACTACCGGATGACGAAAGGTAAGCAGTCAGCACCGAATGATTTTGCCCACCCACGCCTGGCAATGCCGCGCTCGCTGGCGGAACGCCCAGTGGCGAATGCGATGTACCAAGCCATCTGGTCGTGGTGGTTTAGCCATCATCCGGATGAATTGCGTAGGCATCTTCGTTTGTTCTACCGCTACCACCGTGCCACCGACGGTCATGTATGGATTCGCGATGCCGATGATGGCTTGGCCTTTGTGAGTTGGGTGCTGGGTCTGGATGCTCGCATCAGAGCAGTCGTTGAGCTGACACCCAGTGCGCGATCGTCCCTGTCTGAGAAGCAGCAGCTGAGTGAATGGAAGAAGCGGCTTCCCTCACATCAACATAAGGTGGAATGGCAAGCTAAGCGTCCAGGCAACCGTTTTTCAAAACCGCTGGGCACGGGCAACGTTACTTTCTATGTAGTCAATGAGAATAAGCGCTCTCGAAGTGGCTACCCCGTGCGCTATATGCTGGTGATGGCGTGTATCGTAATGGCTACGGTCGCCCAACATGGGAGCTCTAAAGTGAGGTAGGAATAGGCGACACTTCTCCTGCTGGAGTCGCCGTTTGTCCGCTATGCCAAGACCTTGCCAGGACTTTTTGTATCGGTTTTAGTGCATAAGCATCTGTTACTTCTCGATAGACGGGCCTGAACGTTAATCTTTGAGCTTAAGCAGTGCTGCCAGCGGCATCGGTTTAGCAAATAAAAAACCTTGCAATAAATCACAGTGGCGCTGTACAAGATCCTGCTGTTGTTCATAGGTTTCGATGCCTTCTGCCACCACGACTAAGCCTAAATAATGCGCCATGGTGATCACGCCTTGGACAATGGCGGCATTTTTATGGTCGTTGGTTATATCGTGAATAAAGGCGCGGTCAAGTTTGACTTTATGAATAGGCAAATCGCGCAAGTAGCTGAGGCTAGAAAATCCTGTACCAAAGTCATCAAGTGCGACTTTGATGCCCATTAGCTTGAGCTGATTAATCAAGTCGGTTGCTTTATCCGCCCCATCGAGTAGTACGCTCTCGGTGACTTCTAGCTCCAGGGCGTTAGCAGGCAGACCAGCCGCCCACACAGCACGTTGAACATCCCCCAAAAAGCCAGCACGCCTGAACTGTAGTGATGAAATATTAACGGCCACTGGTATAGCTTTGCCTGCGGCATGTAGTTTCGCAGCGTCTTGGCAAGCTTGCTGTAATACCCAGCGCCCTAAAGGGATGATCTGGCCAGTTTGTTCGGCTAGTGGAATGAAAATACCGGGTGAAATTATACCTTTTTGTGGATGATGCCATCGTATAAGGGCTTCCACCCCACGAATGCTCCCACTAGTGGCGTCCACAATAGGCTGATAATAGAGCTCAAACTGCTGCTGCTTCAGTGCTGCCTGGAGATCGTGGCGTAGCATAACCGAGGCTTCAGTCACTTGCTGCTCATCGCCTTGGTACCATTGCCATGTATTGCGGCCTTGCTGCTTTGCTTCACCCATGGCTAGGTCAGCGCGTTGCATAAGTTCATGGGCATGCGCGACTGCGGTGGTATTACATGCAATGCCAATACTGCCGCTGATGTGAATTGACGTGTCGTCGATTTTAAACGGTAAAGAGAGAGTGCCGAGTATCTGCTCTGCTAGATCAATAGCCGCTTGCTCAGTTGGCATTTGGGAGAGCAGTAGAGCAAATTCATCACCGGTGAGGCGCGCGAGAGTGTCACCCGGTGTGATAAGTCGTTGCAGTCGATTGGCTACCTCAATCAACAATTGATTGCCCGTCGGATGCCCAAGCCCATCGTTAATCGCTTTAAAGCCATCCAGATCCAGGTGCAACACTATGAGTTTATGGCCGGTTTTTTGTGCATTGCTAAATGTATATTTTAAACGCTTTTCAAATTCAGAGTAGTTCGGCAGATGTGTAAGCAGGTCGTGGGTGGCTTGATAGGCCAGCTGTGCCTTTTGTTCATGTTGCACCGTTGTATCTTTTACAATGCCGAAGACTCCCTGGGTCACTCCTTCTACAATCATAGGCATGGTGGTTAGGTCAAGAACTTTTATATGCCCATCGCGATGCTTGAGCTGAAAGGTTACTTGTTTTGTCTGGCCTGCTAGCGTAGCGGTAAAGAGCTTCTGTAGTGGTGCTATATCTTGTGGCTCCAATAGTTTAGAAAAATGGTTGCCTAGAATCTCGCTATTGTTGCGACCAGTAATCGTGCTGCAGGCTTTATTTGCATTGGTGATGCACCCCTGGTGATTAAGGGAAAACACTCCATCAGGATGATAGAGGTAAAGTGAGCGAAAGCGCTGCTCAAGGTCGTACTGCGCTTTAATTTGCTGTCTAGCTATGAGTAGCTGGCCAGAATGTTGTCGCACTAATTTAATCAGCCCAAGGCTAAGTGCTAACAAGTAACTAAGCGTTAACCCCGCAATAGCAAAGCTGGCGGGCATGATACTTGCGTTTAATAGTGTCGAGCGAGAGCCCAAGTGGGCATCTAACGTGAGGTGTGCGCCGCCGGGCAAGCCAATATGGCGCCGTTCTAGGTGCGGCAAAGGGCGTGAGGCGGTAGATTGGGGGATCGTATCGTTATGCCGTAACACTAAAAATGGCGTGTCACCACCTACTGAGAGATGGAATTGCGTAAGTAGCACGCTAAGTTCGCGTGTTAACAAATCGATAAGATCTACTTCAGCGGCCACATAATGGCGCTGATTGTTTCCGGTTGGCGCGACAAGCAGCAGAG
The DNA here is from genome assembly GCF_014897875.1 of Halomonas sp. 3A7M. Taxonomy (NCBI): domain Bacteria; kingdom Pseudomonadati; phylum Pseudomonadota; class Gammaproteobacteria; order Oceanospirillales; family Halomonadaceae; genus Halomonas; species Halomonas sp. 3A7M. The sequence continues at coordinate 4,833 of NZ_JABUZD010000171.1, read as the reverse complement.
TGTTTGGATGCTCTTTGGGTTGGAGTGTCCACGCTTCTGGCCACGCCAGTAATAGCATGTCCTGAAATTGATCTAGCGGCTCATTTTGCCAAATAGGGGAGGTGTGCAATTCTGTTGATGTTCGCAGATCGATAAGCTCGCCATGGCTATCAAACAAAGCCACGCTTTTTAAATAGGGTGCATGCTGAAAGTAGGCGTGAACGTCGGGGAGCCAGCCATCGTCGGGTTGCGAAAGCAAAGGGAGGTCGTGCCGCCAAGCGAGACGCTGAATCCACTCCAGTCGCGTTCTCATGGCGTGGCGTGCGTTCAGCGTCGCATTATCCATTAGGGATGTCACTTGGTTTTGTAGAGTATTTTGGGCGCTCCAGCTTAGTGTGTACCACGCAAGACAGCTGGCCATTACCCCTGCTACGACAGCCGTGATGGTAAGACTCCCAAGTGGAAGCAGACGGCGGTTACCGCGCCAAGCTGCCCCAATAAATGCACTACCACCTAATAGTGAATACAATGTGGCGAGTATTGGCCCAGATACAAAGCCTTCTGACCAGCTAAAGCGGCTTGATGGTAACAACAGAAGGAGAAGGGAGAAGCCGCCCATGCCAACGGCTAGTAACCCACAGCCCGCCCACGCTACCCTGTGCCATGGCTTTTTCATGCCCAGTAGGGTACATGCGGCCACCAGCAGCAGTAGAAGTGCAGCCGCTGAGAGGATTCTTGGCCCGCCTGACACCCATGAGACTGATACCCACGGCCCGCCGACCCAGACGTTATGGACTAGCGTATAGAGCGTGATGGCTGCTAACGGAACGGCCGCGACAGCGATTAGCCCACGGTAATGGATTAACCACCCCAGAAGGCAGCAGCCTGCTAATAGGCCGGTTAGCGCTGCATCGGTCACCATTAAACCGCTTAGTGGGTAATCAATGCCTGCCCAACGCCCTATAAGGCCTGTGCTTCCCAGGAGTATAAATGTGGCAGCGACCATAAGCAGGCCAACATCTATCGCAATATCACGTATTCGATAGGGCGCTGTAGCAGTATCATTCGCGCTTGATTTAGCCCTTTTCGCTTGCATGGCTGCTCCCCATTTAGCCTTTGGCAACGTTATTACGTCCTAGGTGCTTCGCCATATATAGTGCGCGGTCGGCACGGGCCATTAAGCTTTCACTAGTATCCTCTAACAGATAGCTTGTCACGCCGATGCTGGCGGTAATCGGCTTAGGCAGCCAGGGGTGTACCTCTATCGCGTGTCGTAATCCCTCTAAGGCTTTGCCTGCTTCTTCAAGTGACGTTTCAGACATGAGAAAGGCAAACTCTTCGCCACCAATTCGTGCAACAAGGTCACTTCCCTGTATGAGAGAAGTGAGTAGTCGAGCTAGCTGTTGCAATACCTGGTCTCCCACTGCATGGCCATAGTTGTCGTTGATAGGCTTGAAAAGGTCTATATCCAGTATCGCTACGCTAAACACTTTTGGAGCCTGGTTGACAAACGCACTTGCTAGCCGTTCTTGAAGGACGAGATCAAAATGGCGACGGTTAGGCAAACCGGTAAGGGGATCGCTGCGAGCTTCCTGAGCCAGTCGTAAAGTGAGACGGTGGAGTTCTTGGTTGTGAGATTCTAGCTTGATACGCATTGACTCCAAAGCGGCAATAGTCTGCCTATTTTCCTCTAATGTGCCCCGATCTGATTGGCGAGACTCTAACCGTTCGCGTTCTAGTTTATCCATACGCGCAATCGGCAGCATGGCCAGAAGCGTTAAGGGCGGGTCAGGCGCGGTTAAACGGCGCGCGCTGGACAGGACTGGAAATGGCTCGCCACTTTCCGTGCGCAGGTTAAGGTGAATTTCATCGACTGCCCCCACATCGCTTAGCCTGAAAGAAAGCACCCCTTGGTAGAGTAGACGCGCCTCAGTGGTAAACAACGTGCTGACTGGCTGGTGGACAAGCTGATTTTCCGCGTAGCCAAGCCAATGGCATAGCGTTTGGTTAACCTGCAGTATACAGCCTTGTCCGTCTACGATGATTAGGCCTGAGGGTGCAAGCTGCCACCAGTGCGCAATGTTCACGGCCTTTGGCGTCATCTATAGTTGCTTCCCTGTTAATGCAAGCCGTGACCGTAGCGCATTAGCCAAGGTATCAGGAGCAGTCATCTGAGGGTAATGACCGCCTGCATCCAGCATGACTAGCTGACTTTTAAGAAGATTCGCTTGTAGATACTGGGCGGCTTCAACCGGCACAATAGCATCGCGAGCAGTCTGAAAGATGACACTGGGTACTGTAACGTGAGGCAGGTGATGCCGGGTATCGCCTAGAAAAATACTTCTGGCCAATGGGCGTAATATGTTGGGTGATATCCTAAGAAAGAGCTGCTTTAAGCTGTGTTGATGTTCGTAAGTAATGGCATCACCTAGCGCCACTCGGGACATCGTACTCACCCATTCGAGGTAGTTTTGCTCCATTAGTCGCATTAAGCCATCAAGCTGCTTCTGGGAGTAGCCGCCGTGATAGTCGGGTGGGTCATCCAGGTAGCGCGCTGAGCTACAGACCAACCCCAGGCGGCTAAATGCCTGAGGACGCAAAATAGATGCTAGCATCCCTATAGTTCCCCCAATTGAGTGGCCCAGCATCATGGCGTTTTCTAGCTGCAGTTCATCGCACAGTGAGGCAATATCCTCTGCATGACCAGTAGGCGTAGTGTGCCGCTGGCAGTCGTAGAATTCCGGTGCCGCGCCGCCGAAGCCTGCTAGGTCGACAAGAATCAGTCTATAGTCGTTCTCAAGTGAGGGAATAAGGCGATGCCAAACTGTTTGGTCACAGCCAAACCCATGGATAAGTAGTAAGGGCGTGGTGCCAAGGCCGTGTTCATTAACATTGAGAAAGTCGATAAGTGACGTCATTCAAGTGCCCGTATTTTTATTATAGTTAATACTATTACGTTAGCATGTGTCGCAGTGCTAGGCATATCAACGCCGTTGAATAACGACAAGGACAGCCCAGTGAAAACTATTTTTATAGAGTTTCAATTCAGTAGCGATTGCCCATGAACGATGAACAGGAAAGTGCAAGATCACGAAGCATCTCGTCTAGCGGCCTTGGTGGAATACCACATTCTGGATACCCCTCAAGACCCCTTATTCGATGAGATTGTGGAATTGGCCGCTATCATCTGCCAGGCTCCGATTGCCGTGATCAATTTCATCGACCGTAATCGGCAGTGGTTCAAAGCGGCTAAAGGGCTTTCAGTGCGTGAAACACCCCTGGATATTTCAATTTGTGCTCACGTTATCTTACAGCCGGGCCTTTTTGTGGTGCCCGATACAACGCAAGACGAGCGCTTTGTAAGCAACCCACTAGTTGCCGGTGATCCCTGTTTACGCTTTTATGCAGGGGCGATACTGAAAAGCCACGATGGTTATCCATTAGGGACGCTTTGTGTGCTTGACTATCATCCTCGAGATATCGACCAGCAACAGCGCTTTGCTCTTCAAGCGTTGGCTAACCAAGTGATGGCGCATATGGAATTAATGCGCTCGCACCGTGAGCAAAAACGTCTAATCGCCGAGTTGGAGAACGCGCGGCGCAAAATGTCGAAATTAGCCGCAACAGATGTGCTTACCGGGTTGCTCAATCGCAGGGCGCTAGAGCGGCGTCTGAATAATACTCTGGCGTCTATAAAGCGTGGGGCCGCTCCAGCGGCGATAGTAATGATCGATATCGATTATTTTAAGCAGATTAATGATACCTACGGCCACCCAGTGGGAGATCGCGTCATCAAGCGCTTTGCAGAGCGCTGCCGTTCAATTGTGCGGCAAGCGGATGTGCTAGCCCGCTGGGGTGGTGAAGAGTTTATGTTACTCATGCCCCATACAACCCTTGATGAAGCGTACCAAGCCGCTAACCGGTTGCGAGAAAAGCTGGCCGGCCATCCGTTGATAGCCAATATCGCCGAGCCGCTCTACGTTACGGCTAGTATGGGGATTTGCAGCCTGGATGAAGCTAGCGACCTTCAAGAGCGGCTAAACGTTGTTGACCAACTGCTTTATCAAGCCAAGGATCAAGGCCGAGACTGCATCGTGTTAGAACAACCATTGTCAGAGACATTAGACACAGCGCTTAAAACTGGTGTGGCTCACTAGCAATTTGCTTTCCTATTTTTCACAGAACCCGTTGTAAAGAATCTTTTTTGCCAAAGGTGGCATTAAATTTCCAGCCTAAATTCCCGCTTTCATCAATCTATAAGTCGTTGCATAGGTGAGATCAAATGCTGGAGTAGACAAAAGGCCACTGCGATAGCAATGGCCTAAAGGTCAGACTTTATCCCTGGAACCGGCGCACAAATCAGTACGCTTACGGTGCTTAATTTATCCTGGTTATCCAGAACCTACTCGCACATACAAACAGTTGATGAATCCGCAAATGCGGTCAGCCGTAGATATTATCTAGGCCAGCCTAGCAGCTTATTGTCTTATCACCTAACCAGCCGTCATTGTTCGTTTTCCTGCTGGGCTTGACCGAGGGCGGCGAGTGCTGAGAGCACTTCGCTGACGCCTTTGACCGGTTTGCGTTTGAACTGTCTGGCCAAACTTTCCGCGCTGTGGGGGCTGGCGGCGAGCATATCGCGCAGCAGGGTGACCTGGGTGGCAAGGTCTTTGGGCCAGCTGGCCTTGGTTTTGTCGGCTACGGGGGCGACTTCTTCCGGGGGCTAGGTAGCCTGAACACAGTGATTAAAAACGCGCCATACAGTTTATATCATAGTCACCTACTTCTAGGTTTTTTGCCAGAATAGCCTTCCTAACCTGGATTTCTCATAGTACCTCAGCCAGTACCGCACTC